>JAILCT010000234.1 GCA_024690425.1 Lachnospiraceae bacterium
TCGGTTATGCCCGGGCCCTCATATATCTCATACAGCCGGTCAATGTCATCAACCCTTATCTCGCGCAGTATGAGCCGGTCCGTTGTAAGTACTATCTTCTCATCATCCATCACTTGTTATGCTCCATCATGAACTTAACGAATTCCTGCTCGGGGAGGGGCCTTGAGAAATAATAGCCCTGGATATACTCACAGCCAAGATTTAAGAAGCGGTTTAGGGTCTTCTCCTCCTCCACGCCTTCCACCAGTATATCCTTTTTCATCTCATGGAGCATGTTCACCGTGTTCCTTATGACTATCCACATCTGAGGATCGTCCATCTCATCGACGAAGCTCTTGTCAAGCTTGACAATGTCTATTGGAAGCGCCGTAACCCTCTTGATATTGGAATAACCCGTGCCGTAATCATCGAGCGAGAACCTGATTCCCTTCTCGGAGAGCCTGTGTACGTTCCTGTCTACCATCGTAGGATCAAAGTCAGCCGCCGTCTCGGTTATCTCAAGGTTGATCCTGCTCACATCCAGGTTATACTTATCAAGCACGTTGAGTATCTTATATACAAGATCCGATTCCACGCACTGTGCGACCGAAAGGTTGATCTCTATGCACTCAAGCCCCATCTTCTTAAGGTCTGACCTGGCCATGAAGGCGCACACCTCATCAAGGACGTAATCCCCTATCTGATGTATGGCTCCCGAAGCTTCCGCAGCCGGGATAAAGAGGCCCGGAGATACGAAGCCGTACTTGTCATCAATAAGGCGGATGAGGGCCTCAGCCGAAACGAACTTCATCTTCCTGGCCGAATAGATCGGCTGATAATACATCCTGAACTTCCTGTGCTCGATCGCATCGGCTATAACATCGTCAAGCTCATTCTTGAGCTTAAAGTCCTCACTGTTTATGACCTCTGATAACAGGACCGATCTCTTATCCTGGTCGAAGACCTGCTTGAGCGTGCTCTCGAAATTGATTACCCCTTCATATCCGTCTATATCCTCAGGGCACCTTACAACACAGCTCCTTAAGTCAAGTTCCGCCTTAAAGTGCTGGATCTCATAGGACCTGCTTAATCCGCCGGCTATAGATGATGCCGCGGTTGAGAGAACCTCCATATCCGTTTCGCCCGTAGCAACGGCAAATACACCGTTCTGAAGATAATATACATCAGCCCTCAGCTTATAATTGTTGCAGGATCTTGTGATCCTGGAACCTACATCCCTGAGCATTGCATTGAACCGGTCCATACCAAGATAGGTCCTAAGTGTCCCGCTGTTGACTATGCTTATGTATATGAGCCTTAAAGTGCGCCCGGTCTCGAATGACTTTCTCAAGTCTTCCAGGGAAGCATTGTAGCTCTGCACACCGCTTAAAGGGTCTATTATCTCCTCACCTCTCTGAAGATTGGTGCTTATTATAAGAACCACAAGGGCCGACCCGAACATCTCAACAAGGAGGGTCGGAATAAAGTACTGAATAAAAGCGGTCATAAGGCTTATCGGAAGCTGGCTCATAAGGGCAAAGAGCTTGTCCCCTGTAAGCAGGCGCCTGAACCTTAACATGATAATGCAGCTTGCACTGATATAGGCGATCGCAATTATATACAGGATGAAGCCGGCACTGCCCCTGCAGTAAACAAGGTTCTCATCAAAATAAAATATAAGCCCTGTAACGGGATTTGATAGTATAAGCAGAAGGCTAATCCCACAGGGGATGAGCATAAATATTAGCTTCCTCATATTACGTACATAGATATGCCATACACCGATATAGGATATTATATAGAGCAGGTAAACAAGGGGCGTTATATTGCGTGAAATGTAATAGATATAGTCAAAAAAGGCACGCCTTGCGGTATTGTCACTGTTTATACGGATAACCGTCCCATACAGGCCCGAGATAAGATCTGTTACCGTCGATACAATGATACAGACAAGCAGAATTGCATAGAGCCGGTTGGAACGCCCGACATAGAGCTTCCTTGTTACGATCGATGCAGCCAGGATCGCAAGTATTATGAGCGCACATATATCAAAATTAAGCATTCCCATGTAATTATACCTCTCCGGTCTCTTTAACGCACGTTGCTCTCACCCTTTATCTGTTTCTTATGTTCATACATCAGGGCATCCGCACGCTTAAACACATCATCGCAGTCCTTATCGGCCCCGGGTATGAACTCGGACATACCTGTCGCAAAGGATACCTTGTTAATGTCCGAAGGATTATATCTCTCGGCTGTCATCTTCTCCATGATACCCTTCATGTATTCTTCCCTGGATGCATAGTCATCATTGCGAAGGATGGCAACAAACTCATCACCGCCTATCCTGAAGACAGGGCTTCGCTTGAAGGTCGTACATATAAGACGGCAGGCATTTATAAGGAGCTTATTGCCCGCATCATGTCCGACATTATCATTAATATACTTAAGACCGTTCACATCGCATACAACTATCGCGAATTCCGGTTCCTCTCCTGCTCCTATCTCAACATTGATCCTGTTCTTGGCAAGCTCAAATGCGTTCCTGTTCTTAACACCCGTAAGGGCATCAGTGTTGGCATCCTTTAAGGCCTTATCAAGCTGCTGGGCAAGTTCTGTTGTCTGTTTCTTGATAACGTTGATAAGGGTCTTCACAAGCTGGTTGACATCAACCGGTTTACTGATATAATCATTCATTCCCGATTCGGTCAGAATGCCTATATCCTTCTGGTCCGTCCCTGCAACCATCGCTATTATGGGTACTGTCCTTGCATCGTTCCTGGTCCTTGACCTTATTTCCTTCGTCACTGTTATACCGTCAAGAACCGGCATTGCCACATCCATGAGAATAGCATCGAATGTGTTCTCCTTGGAAGCATCGAATAAGCTTAAGGCGACAAGCCCGTTCTCGGCCGGTGTTACGACAGCTCCCTCATTTATGAGCATGGTCCTGGCGATCTCCATATTAAGTTCATTGTCTTCAGCCACCAGGATATTGGTCCCTGCCAGCCTCGACCCCTTCTCATCGCCTGATTCCTGCCACTTCGAATTGTATATCTCAAACGGGATGGATATGGAAAACCTGGTCCCGTGCTTAAGCTCACTCTCAACGCTTATGGTTCCGCCCATAAGCTCAATGTAGCTCTTGGTAATGCTCATTCCTATACCAAGGCCCGAATTATCCGTTCCGCCCTCTCTTTCTATTGTAAAGTCCTCGAATATATGCTCAAGGAACTTCTCACTCATTCCCACGCCGTTATCTTCGATCTCAAGGTTATATCTGGCGCCCTTATCCTTATCGAAGGCCCCTATATCCTCATATATCCTGAAAGTCACACAACCTCCGGCCGGAGTGAACTTGACGGCATTGTCGGCAATGTTAAGGATCGCCTGGCGCAGGTGGAGCTCATCACCTATAAGGTTGGGATGAAGGATTATGCCTATGTCCTTTATAAGGGTGAGGCCGGCATCCCCCGCAAGCCTTGAAACGATGCTCATAAGGCTGTCTATAAAATTATTAATGTTGAACTGGGCCTTCTGGATCTTGACCATCTTATTCTCGGTCCTGTCAAGGTCGAGGACATCGTTGACAAGCTCGAGAAGGATCTTGGCCGTGGAATCGACTTCCTCCAAGTAACCTCTCGTCTTCTCTTCGTCGAAAGTGGTTGATTTTGCCCGCTCAGCCACATTGATTATGGTATTTATGGGGTTACGTACCGCATTGGACATCCTGGCAAGGAACTGGTTCTTGGCGGACAGGGCGTTCTCGGCTTCCCTTGTCTTGACCGTAAGTTCATCGGTCTTAAGCGTGAGCTTGTCATTAAGGGCCTGGAGTTCCCTGCCCCTCTCGACGTTTATGGCGTTAAGCCTTCTTAACAGGAATATCGTTATGAGCAGGAGTACGCCGAAGGCATAGGTTAAAAACCTCTGATACTTTATTGACAGGGTGAGGTTTTGGTATATTCCGTTATAGCGGTTATCGACAGCGGCTATCTCCTCATCCAGAAAGGAATCGGAATTCTCATGAATCTTGTTCTTGGATTTTTCGTAGGCATTGGAAAATACAAGTTCACGGGCGGTCTTTAACTGATCGTCCGCGGAAAGGGCCTTCTCGTAGGAAGTCAGTTCGTAATACAATATCTCATCGGGCAGCTGGCCGGAATCATAAAGCCCCCAGGCAAGGGATGCAAGGGCCATGGCATGATACTCGGTTATCATAAGCTCATCCGATTCCTTCTTGGCCTTATTAAGCTTGCTGCTATTGCCTGCCTTCTGATCCATCTCCTCGATCAGCTTAAGTGCCGTATCCCGGTGGGCATCGCCGTTATATTCCCTGAAGTAGCTCTTAAGGTCATTTATATCTCCGGTGATTATAAAGCGCCGGCAGTGCTCCGTAAGGATATCGGAACCCGCACGCAGAAGCCTTGCGGCCTGAACATACACGATGTGGTCATCCTGGAGCTCGATGAGCTGCTTGTTGTATGCGGATATGTTAAGCGTCTCCCTTATGAGCATATAGCCCACAAGGA
>JAILCT010000154.1 GCA_024690425.1 Lachnospiraceae bacterium
ATCATAGAAGTGGATCAAGCTAAGGCCCGGATCACATATACTTCAGTCTTAAATGCCAATGCATATGGATCAAGAGGAACGTATCGCATGAAAGGGACTCACCATTACGAAAAGTCTGACGGGTTATGGATTCTTGTAAACAGGTAGAGAATGTAAGACCAATAGAAAAGAAATAAAGGATGGAATATTGATATATATCCCAATTCGGCATTTATAGAAAGCGCAATTTTAAATGGTGAGATGGGTGTTATCCGTGAGGAAGGAAAAATTGTGGCAGTAGCTGTCATTAATCATTCTGTGAATACAGAATACAATGACATCAACTGGAAAATAAAAGAACCAAAAGATAAGCTGGCCACAATTCATGCGCTTGCCGTATTACCGGAAAAACAGGGGAGCAAAACCAGCTACCGTATGTTATCTGATATCGAGGATTATTGCAGAAAAAACCGTGACCTGGCCATCCATCTTGATGTGATCGACACAAACATACCGGCTTACAAGCTCTACATCCGCAATGGATATAATGAAGTGGATCGTATCAGGATGTTTTATGATGTCGTGGGAACCAGGGAGTTTTGGATGCTTGAGCGGGTTCTATAGGGGTAACGGACCTGAAGGGAAATATATAACATGCCCTACACATTATCCCAGCTTGGCATAGTGGAAGCGGGTAGGTTAAATTTTTTCGACAAATCGGTAATTGAGTAGGTCATAAGTCTTCCCAAAAAGTTTAAAAAGTACTTGAGTTAAAGTCAACTTCAAGTTGTAATATGAGAGTATCATATTGGAAAACGCGCTATCGCGCAAGAGCATTCACGAGGAGGATACCGTAGATGAAGGCCATAAATATTGTAAACGGTCCGCAGAATGTCTCGGCGATCATACAGGGCTGTATGAGGATGCCGGATCTGACGAAGGAAGCAGCAGCTAAAGTGATCCGAACCGCATATGACTGTGGGATCAATTTCTATGATCATGCCACATGCTATGGGGAGAACGGAGCAGCAGAGACACGTTTCGCAGAAGCTTTCCCGCTTACAGGTATAAAGAGGGAAGACATATATATCCAGAGTAAGTGCGGATTGTGTTTTGACCGTAACGAATTTGACTGGACAAAAGAGAATATCCTTTCCAGCGTGGATGACAGCCTTCATCGCCTGAACATCGAATATCTTGACACATTGCTTTTGCACAGGCCGGATGTGCTCTATGATCCCGAGGAAGTAGCAGAAGCTTTTGATGAACTGGAGAAATCGGGTAAGGTTCGTTTCTTCGGAGTGAGCAATCTTGTTCCGATGCAGATCGAACTGTTAAAGAAGTATGTGAAGCAGCCCCTTGTCATCAATCAGGTGCAGTTGTCCCTTGAGCAGTCACAGCTTATCGATCAGGCTCTTTACATGAACAATAAGACTACGGAGTTTTCGATAAACAGGGACGGTAACTGTCTGGATTATTGCAGACTGAACGATATCACCATCCAGGCATGGTCACCTTTGCAGGTCGGTATGTTCGGGGGAACATTCATTGATAATCCGGACTTTCCTAAACTTAACAAGGTCCTTGGGGAACTTGCGGAGCGTGAAAAGGTATCGAAAACCGCGATAGCAATATCATGGATCCTAAGACATCCGGCAAAGATGCAGGCGATAATCGGAACCATGAATCCGGACCATATCAAGGATGCATGTGCAGCCGCCGGTGTGAACCTGTCGCATCATGACTGGTACGCATTGTATCTGGCTGCAGGAAAGTATTTGCCGTAACAGAGGATTATTATATAAGATCATATGATTTGGAGGGTCTATCTTATGAACGAAACATTAAAGGTAATGGAAACAAGAAGAAGCTGCCGCAACTTTAAGCCTGATATGGTCAATGATGAGGAACTGAAAGCGATCATCAAGGCCGGAACCTATGCTGCAACGGGTATGGGCAAGCAGAGTCCGATCATCATTGCGGTTACGGATAAGGCTTTAAGAGATGAGATATCTGCCGAAAACCGCAAGATCGGTGGCTGGGATGAGGGATTCGATCCGTTTTACGGAGCGCCGGTTATTCTGATCGTTCTGGCTAATAAGGAAGTTCCTACGCACGTTTATGACGGATCCCTTGTTATGGGGAATCTCATGAATGCTGCGGAAAGCCTCGGGGTGGCAAGCATCTGGATCCACAGGGCTAAGGAAGAATTCGAGTCTGACTTCGGAAAGAATATCCTTAAGAAACTGGGTATCGAGGGCGAATACGAAGGAATAGGACATTGTGCACTCGGATATGCAGCTGAACCTGCCAAGGATCCCATACCCAGAAAAGCAGACTATGTTTATCATATCTGACACTTACGGGAGGAGCTGTCCATGGATAAGAAATTAAAAGTCCTGATGTTAAACGGAAGCCCAAGAGAGAACGGCAATATAGCGCTTGCTTTCAAGGAAATGGAGCGGGTGTTTGAGGAGAACAATGTAGAATACGAAAACATTTTCCTTGGTCGCACGGATATACGAGGGTGTATAGCCTGTGAGACATGCAGGAAGAATGGAAAATGTGTATTCAATGATATCGTCAATGAACTGGCGGTGAAATTTGAAGAGGCTGACGGATTGGTGATCGGATCGCCGGTATATTATGGCTCGGCTAACGGAACACTTATGTCCGCCCTTCAGAGACTGTTTTACAGTACGCATTTTGATAAG
>JAILCT010000007.1 GCA_024690425.1 Lachnospiraceae bacterium
ATTCAGTGTATTCTCCATATCACGCCACACACTCCTTAACACAGAATAAATACTCATTTCCCCGGGTTCCCGGTATCATCAGGATAAAGGCTTCACACCTCTTGTACCCTTCCGGACTCATGATCCTGAAGACATCGCCTATGTAGCCGCGGCCCGTACCCTCAACCCTTTCTTCAAGCGTTGCCGATTCAAAGAACTTAAGACACCGTCCCGCCTCGGACGGGTGGACCATCTTGTTTGCAAAGTATCTGATGCCCTTCTGAAGGTCATTCCCGTCAACAGCATCACGGTCCAGATATTTAAAGCCTCCCAGCAGGGGGAATATCGTGTTCTCACTTAAGTTAACCGTCTGCACGCTTGTGAACAGCAGGTTTACCTGCTTAAGGACAGAATCAAGCTTCTCCCGCGCTTCCGACTTGGCGTCCTTAGACAGGTTCAGCAGCATGCCCGTAAGTATATGGTGGCCGTTATGTTCCGCGATCTCCTTTACGGTAATGCTTATAAAGCTGCCCCCCAACGTGTAGTAGAAGGTCTCCTCCTGCTTTGACATCTCGGCTATATTTGCAAATTCACGGTACTTCTTAATGAGGGGTGAGGACGTATGGTATATCAGCCGGTCGATCGTCTCCAGGTTATACTCCTCGGTAAATATCTGGTCTTTGTATGACTTGTTCATAAAGAGGGTCTTAAAGTCCGTTCCATCGTCTTCTATCAGCTCAAGAGGTACATCCGTAGCCCTTGCGTTGAAACTTGCCGCCTGATAGAAGTCCCTCCATTCCGACGGTTCAACGTCAATGCCCCTCTCCTCAAGGTGTCCGAAAACATCCTCAACAGGTTCCGGACGTCCGTAATAGTAACCCTGTATCAATCCGCAGCCTATCTCCCTCAGGAAATCAAGCTGTTCCTTGGTCTCAACCCCCTCGGCCAGGGTCTTCATCCCTATATCCTTGGCCATGGTAACTACCGATTTTATTATACTCTTTGACTTATCCGTAAGCGGCGTAAGGAAACGCATGTCAAGCTTTAAGGTGTTAAAATCATAATCCTTGAGCAGGGTAAGGGACGAATAGCCCGAGCCAAAATCATCCATCCATATCTCGTAGCCCGCAGCCCTGAAATCATCTATCACCTTCCGCATCAGCTCCTCGTCGGAAGAGATCATGCTCTCTGTTATTTCAATATGAAGGTACTCCCTGGGAACGCCGTGCTTCTTAACTGCCTCCTCAACAACGCCCAGCATGTCGCACATGATGAAATCAACCCTTGAAAAATTAACAGACGCAGGAACTGTCGGCAATCCTTCCTTAAGCCGCTCTCCTATGGTCCTGCATACCTTCTCGACCACATAGCAGTCAAGCTTATAGATACACCTCTCTTCCTCAAGGACACCGATGAACTTGTCAGGCGCAAGGAAACCGATCTCGGGATCTATCCAGCGGACAAGTGACTCCATGCTGCAGGCATTCCCGGTCAGTGACCTTACGACCGGTTGGTAATAGATCCTGATCCATTCATTTTTAATGGCTTCATCTATCTTACCGACGACATACTCAGTTGTTTTTACGCGTTCGGCCAGCTCGGACGAATATTCCGCGTAATCGGTCTTATCAGCCTTCTTAACCGTGTCACAAGCCATTTTTGCACGCGACAGAGCCGTCTCAACATAAAAATCGGGGCCGGGCTCAAACCTGTAGATGCCAAACTTGAGTATGACATTATACCTGTTTCCGTAATCCTCAGCGAATGTCCTTATAGCCTGCTCGGTCCTGTCAATCGAGCTCTCGTATTCGGTAAACACGGCAAAATGGTCGTCGGACAGCCTCGATACAAATGCATTCCCGTAAACACTTCCAAGGACCTTGGCGACCTTCCTTAAGCAGGCATTGCCTTCATTTACGCCGCGCTCCAGGTTCAGCAGCTTAAAATTCACGAGATTTACATATATTACGGCGAAGGTCATCTTATCGTTCTCTTCGATGAACTGCCGGTTGATCCCTGCCGCATACCTGTCAAACTTCCGCTTGCCTAAAAGTCCTGTGACTATATCGAAATCATTTGCCGCATTATCCAGCCTGTGAAGATATATCGTCGCATAAAAAACATCCCCCAGGTCATCATCATGGACCAGAGTCCAGTGATTGACAACGCGAAGGACGTCACCCTTTTTCGTTTTTATATTATAGAAAACATATCCGGAACCGTTCTTTGATTCCTCAACCTGTCTGCTTATCTCATTAAGTATTATTGAAGGAGCCGGGTCATGTATCATCCCCTCAAGCCTGCCGCCTACATGTGCAAGCAAATCATCCGCGTCCTTGCATTCGAAGAGGCGGATCAAATTATCGTTCACATATACAAGCTTCTGCTCATCATCCGCGCCGAAAACGAAGGCCCCGCCTTCCATCCTGTCGGCAAATGAACTGCTGATCTTTCGACCAATATCCGGGGAATCTACCATAAGCACCTCCCTTATGTACTATTGGTGAGGTAATAAATATTGTATCATATCAGCCTATGTTTGTACATTTAAAAGTGACACATCGGTTATGAACGCTGTGTCACTTTTACTATATGATTGCAAAAGAACCGGGGCCTGCTATTGCCGTATCTTTATCTATCGTACAGGTTCCTGCCGCAAAGACTATTGTTCTGCCGTCAAAAATGCTGTTGCTGACTCTGAGGGTCCCTGATGACGGATTCACAATGCAAATGCGGTTCCCCCGCCTGTATACAAAGGGCTCGTCCTCACCTGTATGCAAAACGGCAAAATCACCGTCAGAATCAAAATCACTGTATGAAGCCTTAAGGGCCGTAAGCCTTCTGACGGTATTAAGGAGTGAGTTGTCATCCTTCTCCTGACTTTCCACGGTGGGCGCTTCTTTATTTTCGTCAACGGGAAGATAGAGCTTATCCTTTGCTGCAGTTGAAAAGCCCCTGTTCGCCGAATCATCCCATTGCATGGGAGTACGGCTTCCGGTCCTTGTGTAGCCGCCTTCCCTGGTATGGACATCAAGGTAATGCATGCCGATCTCATCCCCGTAGTAGATAAACGGAACTCCGGGAAGAGTCATAAGGGTCGCATATGCCACCTTCAGTTCATCAACCGATAAGGTATAAGCGGGCCTTATGGTATCATGGTTGCATGTGATCATGGAGATAAAGCCCTTACCCTTTGTATTATAATACCTTGGAAGATATTCACCAAGGAAGCGTGTGATATCGCACTTATCCTTCTTCTTAAAGAAGCTCAGATCCGTATCATTTGCTTCATAATCCCTCATAAGGGAATTATATCCGTTGCCTGGATGATCGAGGTAGAAATCCATATCAAAGCCCGCCCCGTTTATTGATACCTCGGGATCGTTCCACTCAGCTATAAAGGCAGCCTCCGGGAATTCTTTCCTTATGGGCTTAAAGATATCCCTCCACACTTCGCAGGTGCCTGACTTTCTGTCATCATCATCCTTAACCAGGGATCCAGCCATATCAACGCGGAAGCCATCGCACCCGTGTGACAGCCAGAACCTTATCACATCTCGGATCGCCTCTCTTGTTGCAAGCGGACCCTCATCATCAATGGCCTGCTGCCAGGGCTCCTTGGGACTTAGGAATCCGTAATTGAGGGCCGGCTGGCACTTGAAGAAGTTAAGCATATATGTGCCGTCACGGTCACATTCACCGCCTATGTAAGGGTGGCCGGCCATTCCCGCAAGCCATCCGTTCGACCAGATATACCTGTCGGAATACTCATTCCGCTCAGCCTTCCCGCTTGCCTTAAACCACTCATGCTCCTCGCTGGTATGGCCCGGAACAAGATCGAGCAGGACCTTAATGTCCTGTTTATGGGCCTCTTCAAAGAGGCGGTAGAGATCTTCGTTCGTTCCATACCTGGCTGCTGCCTTCTTATAATCCCTTACGTCATATCCCGCATCCTTGAAGGGAGAATCGAAGCAGGGGTTGATCCAAAGGGCGTTGGCGCCCAGGCTCTTTATGTAATCAAGCTTACTTATTATTCCGTTAAAGTCACCTATCCCGTCGCCGTTGCTATCGCAGAAGGACTGGGGGTAGATTTCGTAGAATATTGCTTTTTTCAGCCAATCTAACATATTTATTCCTCTTCACTCACTATTCCGCTCACCGTCGTGATATTTTGGACGAACCGTCACAGTACCGGTTCACAGACTCGAATCCATTCTCGCTGTTCACACTCTCCCCTCCATCCGGTCGGGGAGCACCGTTCCTCTCGTCCAAAATTCACTCCGGTTCGCTCATCTATTATTTTAACGTCTTCCAAATATCACGGTCATACTCTGCGATTGTTCTGTCGGATGAGAAGAAGCCTGCCTTGGCGATGTTTGTAAGCATCTTCTTGCGCCAGGTATCGGTATCCTCGTAGTCGGTGAAGGCCTTGTCCTTTACCTTGATATAATCCTCAAGATCAAGGAGCGTCATGAACCAGTCCTTGTTGAGGAGCTCCTTGTAGAGGCGCTCGAGGTTCTCCTTATCTCCGACCTTTAAGGCTTCCTTGCTCACGATAAAGTCAACCGCCTCTTTTATGACTTTGCTCTTCTTATAGTAATCCTTCGATACGTAATCAGCCTTCTCGTAGTGTTTAATGACAGTATCTGAATCCTCACCGAAGACGTAAATATTATCCTTGCCTACAAGATCGCATATCTCAACATTGGCTCCGTCCATGGTTCCAAGGGTAACCGCACCGTTTAGCATGAACTTCATGTTGCCGGTTCCCGATGCCTCCTTGCTCGCAAGGGATATCTGCTCGGAGATATCACAGGCGGGGATCAGCCTCTCTGCATAGGATACGTTGTAATTCTCAACCATGACAAGCTTCATATAAGGTGAGGCCTGCGGGTCATTGTTGATGATCTCCTGAAGGACCAAAAGAAGATGGATTATATCCTGTGCGATCACGTAAGCCGGCGCAGCCTTGGCTCCGAAGATGAATGTCATCGGACGGACGGGCTTCTTGCCTGACTTTATCTCAAGATATTTATGGATAATGTAGATGGCGTTCATCTGCTGACGCTTATACTCATGCAGGCGCTTGATCTGGATGTCGAAGATTGACTCGGGATCGATCGTAACGCCTTCCTTCTCCTTGATATAGGCTGCCAGCTCAAGCTTCTTATCCTTCTTGATTCCGGCAATCTTATCAAGCACTGCTGCATCACCCTTAAAGTCAAGCAGCTTCTTAAGTTCATCCGCATCCTTCTTCCAGCCATTTCCGATAAGCTTCGTGATCTCGTCGGAAAGCTCACGGTTGCAGGACATAAGCCAGCGGCGGAAGGTGATACCGTTGGTCTTGTTGTTGAACTTCTCAGGATAGATATCATAGAAGTGCTTAAGCTCGGAATCCTTAAGTATCTGGGTATGCAGGGCCGCAACACCGTTTATCGAATATCCGAAATGGATATCTATATGGGCCATATGTACCCTGTCATCGTCATCTATGATCCATACACGTTTATCGCTGTACTTCCTTACAGTAAGGCGGTCAAGCTCCTTTATGATGGGCACGAGCTGCGGAACAACCTTCTCAAGGTATGAAAGAGGCCACTTCTCAAGTGCTTCCGCAAGGATCGTGTGGTTGGTATAAGCACAGGTCCTGCTTACCACGTCGATCGCATCCTTCATGGTGAAGCCTTCCTTCTCGGTAAAAAGCCTTATAAGCTCTGGGATGACCATCGTGGGATGGGTATCGTTTATCTGGATGGATACATGCTCATGGAGCTTGTGGAGATCGATGCCCTTGCTCTTTACATCCCCAAGGATCATCTGTGCACCGTTGCTTACCATGAAGTACTGCTGATAGATCCTTAACAGGTTGCCTGCCTCATCAGAGTCATCCGGATAGAGGAAAAGGGTAAGATTCTTCTCTATAGCCTCCTTGTCAAAATCAATCCCGTCCTTTACAAGCGATTCATCCACTGTCTCGATATCAAAGAGATGAAGCTTGTTGATATCGCCGCCGTATCCCAATACATCTATATCGTAGAGCCTGCTCTTTACCTTGCGGTCACCGAATTCAACCTCGTATGAGATATCGGTATCACGAAGCCAGCCTGTAGGTTCTATCCAGTCATTCTTCTCGGCTGTCTGCTTATGATCCTTAAATACCTGCTTAAAGAGGCCGAAATGGTAGTTAAGACCTATACCGTCTCCCGGTATTCCAAGTGTTGCCATTGAATCAAGGAAACATGCCGCCAGCCTTCCTAGACCACCGTTACCCAGTGAAGGTTCCGGCTCGATCTCCTCAAGGGCTGCGAGTGACTTTCCATTCTTCTTAAGGACATCAGCCACCTCATCATATATCTGCAGATTTATGAGGTTGTTCGATAAGAGCTTACCTATAAGGAACTCGGCGGAGATGTAGTAGACCTTCTTGGGGCCGCTTATGATCTTCTTCTCGCTCATCTGCTTCTTGACGAAGGTAAGCAGGGCGTAATAGAGTTCCTTATCGGTGCAGGTCTGGATCTGCTTGTTGTAGAGTTCCATTGTTACTTCGTTGAGTTTCGCTTCCATGTGTTCCTCCCAATATAGAATTATATGTACTGCTTCTAAATTATATACTTTTGATTTTGAAATATCATTTCCCGAACAGCTTGTGTTTTCGAAATACCATTTCTCGGACAGCTTGTGTTTTCGAAATACCATTTCTCGGACAGCTTGGTCGGAGTAGAAGTATTTCCTATATGTTTTACATTAAAGTAGGAAAACGTTTTCCGCAACCCCTATTTTATATTTTTTCAGCTCTGTATTCTGCATCTTTTTGTTTTCGGTTTTTCTGCTTTTCCAGTGTTTACTTTTTTCAACTGTTCTTCTTTATTTATAATTGTAATTTTTTGGGGGTTGTTGTTCTTTTTATTTATAGTTGTTCTTTTTTATATTCATAATTGTTCTTTTTATCTACAGCTGATCTTCTATCAAGCACGCCTATCGGGGTTCACAGGTTATGTGCGTGTAAGCTCATTCTATGCAGTTACATCCTGTACACGCAAATGCCTGTTTCTTTAATTCTGCGTGTCGGCATCAGATCGAAATCGATAAATAGAAACACGCCCAAAGGGCCCTACTCCTCCGAGGCGTGTTTGATACTGTCAAAACTGATCATCGATAACACGCCTTAATGACCATTCTTCTCTGAGGCGTGTCGATATCCTGATGAAGCTTTTTTTCACAACACGCATATAGACTCTTGCTGTTGTACTGCGTGCTCATTAACGCTGTATAAGACATTTTCACATCAAATCCAGAGAAACATAGACACGCCAAAGGCTCATGATTATCAATCGACGTGTCTCACTTCATCAATCCGGTCCAGGCTTGAAATTCTTGTACAACTTTTTCTATATTTTTTCGATATAAGGTTACAGATCAATGGGGCATGTTATTGATCAAAAGGGCAAGATTACAAATCATAGAGGCAAGGCTTCGTGTCAAAGGCAGCTCATAAACATGAACTTGACAATGGTGTAAATGCCTGTCAGGATATGGGTAAACTACAAAAACGGATGGTTATGATATGAAATCTCTTAAATCACTCTGGATGATAATATTGGATGCGATCGCAGTATTGGGCATCATTGCGGCCGCGAATACATACCTGCTTATGTATACAGGGCTCTTTGGAGGAAGGAGTAGTGTATTTGACGGATGGCTCATCCTTGTCGTTATGCTCATATCACCGGGACGGCTTTATCCCCCGGTCTTAAGCAAGAGGATAAAGGTATTAAGGAGCGGCCTTAATCTTTTGGTGCTCTTCTGTATATCGTGCTTTATGCTCATCCTTCTTAATATATGCATGTGGACAGGCCAGACACCGCTTCCGTCCTTAACGGCACTGCCAAGCTTCTGGCTCATAAATACACTTATAACCGTGGCCGTTATGACCGTTCTCTTTTTCGCCGGAATGATCCGGGTTTACATAACAAGCGAGCAACTTGCCATAAGATGGCGTGTCCTCGGGCTGATCTGCGGCTTTATACCTGTACTTAATCTCATCCTTCTTGCCAAGATAATATCTGTTGTATCGGCTGAGGTTGATTTTGAAAATGCAAGACAGATAGTGGATGCCCTAAGAAAGGAACAGGAGGTATGCAAGACCAAATATCCCATACTCCTGGTTCATGGGGTCTTCTTCCGTGACTTTAAATATCTCAATTACTGGGGAAGGATCCCCAAAGCTCTTGAGGCCAACGGAGCCACACTCTACTACGGCGAGCACCAGTCTGCTGCGTCCGTAGCCGAATGCGGGCAGGAGCTTGCCGACCGTATAGAGAAGATCGTTCAGGATACAGGGTGTGAGAAGATAAATGTGATCGCTCATTCCAAGGGCGGGCTTGATATGAGATATGCCATAAGCAAATGCGGTGCCGATAAGTATGTGGCATCTCTTACTACCATAAATACGCCGCACCGTGGATGTGAATTCGCCGATTATCTCCTTAATAAGATCCCCGAAAAGGAACAGCAGATGGTCGCAGGGAAGTACAACAGTGCCTTTAAGAACTTAGGCGATGAACATCCCGATTTCCTTAAGGCCGTAGGTGACCTGACCCACAGTGCCTGCGAGAAGTTCAATGAAGAAGTCAAGGATGTCGGGACCATTATATACAGAAGTGTCGGATCAAGGCTTAATAAGGGAAGCAGCGGACGCTTTCCCCTGAATATGTCATATCTGCTCGTTAAGTATTTCGATGGAGAGAACGACGGTCTTGTGGGTAAGAATTCCTTTGAATGGGGAAGAGACTTCAAATACCTTACGGTGAAGGGCGACCGCGGCATATCGCATGGGGATATGATAGATTTAAACCGCGAGAACATTCCCGGCTTCGACGTGCGGGAATTCTATATAAAGCTCGTGAACGAGCTCAAGCACATGGACCTGTGAGGACACGGGTGAGGACACGGGGACGGTTCTACTGTCTTCATCCAATGGCAAACACAATAGCAAACAGTTTGATCATGTAATTGATCAGGTCGTTGATCAGGATGAAGACAGTAGAACCGTCCCCGTGTCCTCACTTAATGTTTTGTTTACCCTGTTAAGCAAATCTATATACAGACGGGTTGCGGCATCCGCTGACCCATCCGCCTCATACTCACTCGTTACGACAATAAGGTTGTCAACATGATCATCCAGGTATCGGATATCCTCTGTTATGGCACGGACAAAATCATCCGGGTCAGCCTTCATCGGATCCCGGCTCCATGTTCTGTCCGGATTATCGTACAGTTCATTTCCGACAAGATTAGCCACGCATTCGAGAAGAACGGTTGCCCCGGCAGGATCTCCTATCATATCAAGAGCCTGCCTTATCCCGTACTCGCACTCTATAGTTATAAAGCCCTTGCCCTCTCTCTGCTTGCGGTGCTTTTCCACCCGCCTCCTGCCCTCTTCATCCATGACCTTCATTGTAGCCAGATAGAACAGAGGCTTTCCATATGAAACGGCAAGCTCTTCCGCCCGAAGCGACTTGCCGCTGTTTTGCTTACCTGTTATTATCTTCATATCTTTTTAGCCATTAACCATGGGACAGGTTCATATGTCGCATACCACACGGTTCTTGCCCAGGAGCTTGCCGTCATACATGCTTTTGTCTGCACGTTCGACTGTATCTTCTATGGTTTCACCAATCCGGTACTGTGCAATGCCGAGAGTCATCGTTGCCCTTATCGTGGCCTCTCCGATGTCTATGTCCCTGTCCGATATATTCCTGCATATACGCTCTGCCACGCCGCGGGCACTCTCAATGTCTGACTTAAGAAGGATAAGTATCTCCTCGCCGCCCCATCGGCATACATGGTCATTGTCACGGACTTCACCGGTGATTATATTCGAAACCTCAAGAAGTACCTTATCGCCGGCTGCGTGCCCATAGGTATCGTTAATCTTCTTAAAATCATCTATATCCGCCATTATAAGGCAGAAGCTCTCCTGCTTCTTAACCGCCCTGTAGCAGGACTCCTCAAGGTATATGTCCATGCTCCGTCTGTTGAGAAGATGTGTGAGCGGGTCGAAGTTAGCCAGCTTCTCAAGTGAACTGTTCTCATTCTCAAGGTTGTGCTGCATATAATACACTTCAAGCGAAAAGAGGAAAGATACTATCCACAAGAGGAAAAAGGTTAACATAATATTGAACATGTATGACCTTTTAGCCACCATTTCTCCGAAGTTATTCTCAAGGAGCGGGCCATTGATATAGCACAGCCACCTCACTCCAAGGAAGCAGGCAAATATCAGCGCCGAAGCGATAACAGGTATCGACAGCTTACGCTTAAAATAGTCAACCGTATATGTTATATAGAATGACAGTGGCACCAGGCCCAGTACATAAGTCATAAATCCCCAGTCCCATCCCAGCATGAGCGTGGCCAGGACCGAATGCAGCATGATCTCAACAAAGGTAGCGGCAAATATATAGGTGTACTGTGAGATCACCCCCGTAATGATCGCGATCCCTGTATAGAAAAGTACAACCACGAAGTTATATACATACAAAACCTTAAGGTCCAGCACAAGAAACCTGCACATAAGGTATAAATGCACCAGTGCGAGCAAAATCGCACTCAGCTGATACTTCCTGCGCTCATTGAGCTTCCGCTCTCCGTTTATTATCCTTAGCAGGGCATACTTAAATGATTCCATAATACTTCCTCGTAAGCAAAAATAATGTACAAATCAACCACTCCGCTACACAATAACATCCTTATAGTAGAGCTTGACAAGCTCGTGCCTGGTATACACGACCTGTCCCATTCCTCCCTCAAACAGCCTTCGAAGCTCCCACACGGCCGATGATGCTATATTGTAAAAATCCTGCCTCACCGTGTTCATCTGCTTACCAACATATCCCATCAGGGTTATCCCGTCAAACCCGCATACGGGCCTGAATATATCCATCTCGATAAGGGCATTCATGGCACCTATTGCCATAAGGTCTGAGGCTGCCACTATCGCATCTCTCTTACCGGCATACTTAAATGCGATCTCCCTGGCCTTAAGTTCAGAAAATTCACCCTTCCTTACAAAGAGCCTGATCCCTGTCTCATCCGCCAGCCTCTTCATTCCGGCAAGCCTCGGTGCGGTGATGAAAGCATTCTGCTTACCTGCGATATACAGCACGCTCTTTGATCCGTTCTCCGTTATTGTCTTTTTGGCAACGTCATACTGGGCCTTCTCATTATCAACCCCTATGGAGGAAGTGTTCTCATTGGTAAGGGGAACATCCACCAGGACACATTTGAATACCCGGCTGTCCACGAGCTCCTTAAGGTACCCGTCCTCCCTGGTCATTCCACATATGATAAGCCCGGATATTCCCTGGGACTGAAGGTATCTTATGATCTCCTCTGGTGTCATGTGGGCTATCATGGACAAAAATATCGTGATTATCTCTATCCTTGCCTCCCTGGCCGCATACAAGGCCCCATGGATATACTGCAGGGTAATCTCATCTATGACCTGGGTGCCGGTATTAAGATTTATCAGCAGGGCTGTTCGTGCCGTCTGCTTGGATGAGAGTGCCGCGGCTATCGTATTGGGTATGTAATTAAGCTCATGTATGGCTTCCCTGACCCTGCGGCTTGTTTCCTCACTCACGTACGGGTAGTTGTTCAAGACCTTGGATACTGTCGATATGGCCACACCTGCCCTCTCTGCCACATCCCTTATCGTGATCATCCTTCCACCTCCCTGCGGCTCACAAGGCGGGCCGGGAGATATCTCTCGGTTATCCTCTCTATCTGTTCACCGGACAGCGGCTTGCTCGCCACTTCCGCAAATCCTTCTCCTATATACATATCCCTGACATCATCACGGTCACCTGTTGTACACACGACAACCGGTGTATTGGCATTGACACCGTTTCCTTCCTTTATGCTGTGCATCACCTGCACTGCGCTCATATCCGGGAAAACATTATCAAGCACTATCAGGTTATAATAATTGTAGCTTATCATCTTAAGCGCTTCGGCACCGGTCAGCACGGTATCGATCCTCATTCCGGTCCTTGCAAGCAGGGCACGCACAAGATTGAGCGCCTCGACAGAATCATCCGCCACCAGTATATAAGCGCCCGGAGCATACAGATATGTTCCGTCATTGGCCGCATCCGGAACCTCTTCCCTTGAATGCTCCCTAATGGGCCTGTTCCTCTTAAACAGCTCGACCCTGGATGTCTCGAGGATCCTGTCAACCTTCTCTACTATCCTGTCGCACGCCTCCATGACCGCCATCACATGTCCGGCGCTTGTATCCGAGGCATTATATCTTAATACCATCTCGCCGGTTCCCTTGACATTATGGACAGCTTCCCTTACATCACGGTTCTTCTTAAAGAGAAAATCACTGTATGTCTTAAGCCTCAGCTCACTCTCC
The DNA here is from genome assembly GCA_024690425.1 of Lachnospiraceae bacterium. The sequence goes on from JAILCT010000007.1 coordinate 12,401, forward strand.
TCCTTCTTCCTGAAGGTGACCTCATATGCATCCCTGGTCTCGCGCAGAAAAATCATGATACAGAGGGAAATATAAGCCCCGAATATGGTATCGGCTTCCCTGCTTATGTATACCCAGGGTTCCCCCGGAAGGACATCCGGCAGATACTGCATTATGCCGTAGAAAATGATAAGAGCTATGGCATGGGGCAGATTTCTTACCTTGCGCTGTTTTAAAAGGCGCATTATAAGCGGCAGGACCAGTACAAGGAATGACAGTTCGAACTTGCGGATAAGAACATAATTCACGCAGCACATACCCGTAAAGAGAAGAGCCATTATCTGCTCATACAGAGGATCCGATACCTTACCCTTTACCTGCAGCCTGTAGAAAAACCCGGATACTATGAGTACTACATTATACAGGAATACCGGAAGGGTCACGTACCAGTTGAAGGCCATGAAGGGACGCGTGGAATCATCCTTAAAGCACAGATACCATATGGCGAACATGCCTATGGCGTGGATCATTCCGCCCTTAACGATCGCTGCAAAAATTCGGTTCTTAAGCCGTTCCTTCACTCAGCGCCTCCTTAAGCCTCTCACTCGCGTGGATAATCTTCTGTGCATAATCATATACGGGACCTTCCCCGTTTTCTTCCGACAATTCCATAGCCGCATTATCTATCGTATCAAGATAAGACTGACAGTCATTGCTCAGATTGGCTTCAAATACACGCCTTACCTCCATTCCCGCTTCCTGGGCACTTATGTTGGCCAGCACATCCCTCTTTAACCTGTCCTGCCAGAACAGAGCTCTGAAGAACTGGATGAGCACCATTGCAAAGAAAACCCACTGCATCCCCTTTGATACGTCCCATAAGCTGTAAGGCATCTCAAGTCCCCTTATGGCAAACATGACTGCAAGGAATAAGCACTGAAGGATCGACTGCACCTTAAACCATTTGGAATCCTTAAAGTAGCAGGCAAACATTACCGGCATGAAACCTATAAGCCATACCTGCGGGATCGACCTGTATATCACCACAATATAGCAATAGGTGAAAAGATTGATAAACGCTCCGGGAATGATATATCTGTAAGACGTGTAAAAGTCATGCTCCTTCCCGCTTGTCAGGCTGATAAACAGCTTGTACAAAAGGACTGAAATGATATTAAAAACGACCGGAAGAAGTACATACCACAAAAAACAACCGATCCTGTTATCGAATCGGTTCATTAACAGCAGAAAACCTATTATAAATCCGAGGAAATTGATAATAACGGAAATGAAGCTGCTCTGCATGGTCCCCTCCGGCATGGCCAGCAGTTCATCCTGTATTCCCCTATCCCCGGATTCCTTCAACCAACCTAAAAGACCTGACTTCATCCTTCCTTAGCCTTCGCAACAAGATCGTCAACGCCATTCTGC
>JAILCT010000080.1 GCA_024690425.1 Lachnospiraceae bacterium
AATCTATGTAAGAAGCGGCAAGGGAGGAGACGGACATGTATCCTTCAGGCGTGAAAAATATGTACCGGACGGTGGTCCGGATGGCGGAGACGGTGGTAAAGGCGGAGACGTTATCGTAGAAGTGGATCCCGGGCTTAACACACTGGCTGATTTTCGCCATGTCCGCAAATATAAGGCCGAAGACGGAGAGAACGGCGGCAAGCGAAACTGCAGGGGTAAAAACGGTAAAGATATAGTATTAAAGGTACCTGCAGGAACCGTCCTTAAGGACTATAATTCCGGCAGGGTGATCGTGGATATGTCCGGAGACAATAAACGGGTTACGATCTTAAAAGGAGGCAGGGGAGGCTGCGGCAACCAGCATTACGCCACTTCAAAGATGCAGGCTCCCAAATATGCGCAGCCCGGGCAGCCGGCAATAGAACTTGATATTGCTATGGAACTTAAAGTAATTGCTGATGTCGGGCTTTTAGGCTTTCCCAATGTCGGTAAGTCAACCCTTTTATCCAGGGTTTCCAATGCAAGGCCCGAAATAGCCAATTACCATTTCACAACCATCAACCCTCATCTGGGCGTGGTTGATATGGATGGTATCAACAGCTTTGTCATAGCAGATATTCCGGGGCTCATTGAAGGTGCTTCACAGGGTGTGGGACTGGGGCATGACTTTTTAAGGCATATTGAACGTACCAGGGTCCTTATTCATATTGTGGATGCCGCTTCTACGGAAGGGCGTGATCCCGTAGCCGATATATATGCCATAAATAAAGAGCTTAAAGAGTATGATGAGGAACTCTTTTCAAGGCCTCAGGTGATCGCAGCCAACAAGGTAGATGCTCTCTATGAAGGAATGGACGATGATCCCGTTGAACGGATCCGTAAGGAATTCGAGCCACAGGGCTATAAGGTATTTCCGATCTCCGCTGTAAGCGGACATGGACTAAAGGAGCTGTTATTTCATGTAAGCCACATGCTTGATGAACTCCCAAGGGATCCCGTAGTATTTGAATCGGAATTCACGGCAACACGGAATGATTCAGACAATGAACCTTTTACTGTTGAATATGATATAAAAGATAAGGTCTACAGAGTTGAAGGGCCCAGGATCGAGAAGATGCTTGGTTATACCAATATAGAATCCGAGAAAGGATTTATGTTCTTCCAGGATTTCATGAAGGATAACGGCATTCTTGATGAGTTAAGAAACCTTGGAATACAGGATGGCGATACGGTATATGTATACGGACACGCCTTTGATTTTTATGAATAATTCGGGAGAAAGATCATGACAAGCAAACAGAGAGCATATTTAAAAGGACTGGCATCCAATATGGACCCCATAGTGCATGTCGGCAAGGCTAGTGCTTCGGCGGAAGTAGTCGCTTCAGTTCAGGAAGCACTTGATGCGCGGGAACTTATCAAGATAGGAGTCCTTAAGAACTGTGCTGACGATCCTCATACCATCGCCGAGATCATCTCGGAAAGAACTCATTCACAGATAGTACATGTCATTGGCAAGAAGATCGTACTCTATAAGCCCAAAAAGGATAAGCCCGTGATCAAGCTTCCCATAGACTGATCAGTGAATCGGAGAGATATTGTGAAGACAGGTCTTAATAAGAAAAAAATCGGAATAATAGGCGGTACATTTAACCCGATCCATATGGGGCATCTGATACTTGCAGAGAATGCCTATGACAAGCTGGGCCTTGATAAGGTGGTATTTATGCCTACAGGTAAGTCATATCTCAAGGATCAGTCAAAAATATTAAGTTCAGAGAAACGTATCGAAATGATCCGTGAAGCGATCAGGGATAACGATCACTTTACAATATCAGAATATGAGACCCAAAAGAGCGGTAATACTTATACATGCGAGACATTAAGCGAACTTAACCTTGAGTATCCTGATGTTGATTTCTATTTTATAATAGGAGAGGATTCGATCTACAATATAGAAACATGGTATAAACCTCAGATGATCTTCGATAACTGTATACTCGTCGTTGCACCAAGGGATCATGAACCGGACGAAAGACTTATTGATATAAGTAATACGCTTAAGGATAAATACAATGCCATAATAATCCTGCTTGATGCTCCCGATATAGATATTTCGTCAAGCATGATAAGAAAAAGGATTGAAGATGGGCGTTCTGTCAGATATTATGTTAGTGACGGAGTTAATGATATAATAAAGGAAAATGGGTATTATAAGTAATCACAGGTAAAAAATGGATCACGAATACGACGACAGATTTGTATTATCTTTATATGATAAGATGCAAAAGCATCTTAAGCACAAAAGGTTCCTCCATTCGGTCGGTGTTGCCGGAACTGCCGCATCTTTGGCAATGAAATACGGTGCTGACTTAAACAAGGCCCGTATTGCCGGGATCCTTCATGACTGTGCCAAATGTTATGACGACGATGAACTCCTTATGTTGTGCCATAAGAACGAAATAGAAATAACACCCTTTGAGGAAGAACATGGTTTTCTGCTTCATGCCAAATACGGAGCCTATCTTGCCCGTACCAAATACGAGATAGATGATGAAGATATCATAAATGCTATACGATGGCATACAACAGGGCATGAAAACATGACCCTTCTCGAGAAGATAATCTATATATCCGATTATATAGAACCTTCAAGAAACAAGGCACCGGGCCTGGATCTTATAAGGGATGCTGCTTTTAACGATAATGATATAAACAGGTCCCTGATAATGATCATGAAGAATACTATCCAGTATTTAAGTGAGGAACCCGGCAGCATAGATACAACGACAATGTCTGCATACAGATATTATAATAAAGAATAACAGGGCAGTTAAAATGAATGATACGATAAATACAGTTAAAATAAGCGTTGAAGCACTTAAGGATAAGAAAGCTGAAGACATCAGGGTGATTGATATCAGTTCTCTGTCAATAATGGCGGACTATTTCATTATCGCCAACGGGAACAATATAAACCAGCTCAAGGCAATGTGTGATAATGTTGAAGAAAAGCTTGCGCTTGCGGGTATCCACAAGAAGCAGACCGAAGGATATGACAGCGGGGGCTGGATATTGATGGATTACAACGATGTGGTAATCCATATCTTTGATAAGGAAAGCAGAAGCTTCTATAATCTGGAACGAATATGGAGTGACGGAAAAGATGTAGCCTTATAGGCTACATCTTTCTGAATACTCCAAAAACCTTACCGATGATCTGACAATTGTCGACTATTATCGGATCCATTGTATCATTCTCGGGCTGGAGCCTTATATGTCCTTCTTCTTTATAAAAAGTCTTGACAGTAGCGGAATCATCTATCAGGGCTACAACCACATCACCGTTCCTTGCGGTCTCGGTACATTCGACAAATATCTGATCACCATCCATGATACCGATATTTATCATTGATTCACCCTTTACCTTTAAAACGAAAACTTCATTGTTGGGAACAATATCCACAGGCAGGGGGAAATATCCGTTGATGTTCTGTTCGGCAAGGATAGGAAGTCCGGCGGCAACCTGGCCAACGATGGGGATAGATGTCATCTCCTGCCTTACCATCTGGAAACTGTCATCCATGATCTCAATAGCACGGGGCTTGCTGGGATCCCTTCTTATATATCCGTTCTTCTCAAGTGTTTCAAGATGAGCATGTACGGAAGAAGTGGAACGAAGCTTTACTGCTTCACATATCTCCCTTACTGCGGGCGGATAGCCCCTCTCAAGTGTCTTCTTCTTGATGAAATCAAGAATCTCCTGCTGCTTGGCAGTAATCTTACCGTAAGCCATATGGTTCCTCCTTAAACAAAATAATACAGTACATTTGTTCTGTTTTATACAAAGTATATCACTGTTTTACGCAAAATGCAAACATATATTCTGAAAAAATGTTCGCCTTTTTACTTTTAAACATTTTGGGAGTAAATATTGCATACATACGAAAAATTATTTATACTCAAAGAGAACGGCACGACTGTCAGAACCGAGATCATCGCCGGCCTCACAACCTTTATGACGATGGCTTACATCATTGCCCTTAATCCAAACCTTTTATTTATGTTGGTATCCTTATGCTTCAGGGATTGAGAGAAGTTACTTGCTGTTTAGTAAAATCAATTAAAGCTGTGACATTAATGTGACACATAAATTGATATGATCTTAATCAGATATAGAGCTTAAGCTTAAAACATGAGTTTTGAAAGAAAGGAGTAAAAGCCATGGGAGAAAAGAAAAAATTAAATGAAGAAGATCTTAGCCATGTTACCGGCGGTATGACAGAGGAAGAGTGGAAGAAAGAGCTTGCAATGAGAGGAAGCCTCTACATCGATGTGAACGGCAACTATGTGTTTACAGACAAGCATCAGGGTACGGCTGTATTTACACCGGATCAGTGGAACACACTCAAGAGTGAATGGAATTATACCAATGATCCCGAGTGGTGGATGCGTACTCTGGATGTGGGTGAGCTTCAAGCAAAGCTTGGGTAAATAAATGTTCGGAAACTTTGTTCGATTTTTTGCAAAAATCTGTTGACATTTCGAAAAAATGTTCGTATAATCATTTCAGAACAATCGTTCGTAACTTATGTTCGAGGTGATCATATGAATTACAGGAATGATGATATTTACAGACATAACAAGGCTGTGATAAGACGCAGAAGGGCAGAAGTCAGGCGACAGAAGCTTATACTGCATGGTGTTCTTATCACAGCTGTTTTATTGATTACTTTGCTTTCAGGTGCCAGGATCACCTTTGCCAAGGCCGGTGGTGATCATGTCAAGCGAGTGAAACAATATAAGTCGGTCATGATCCAATGCGGTGATTCTATGAATACTATATCACAGGCTATGTATACCGATGATTTCAGGGATATGGGCTCATTCGTACATGAAGTTAATATGATCAATCATCTGGATGAAGATGAAGAACTGATAGCAGGTAATTATCTTACTATTCCTTATTTTATCAATGTTACAGCCGAGTAATGTCCCCTTTCCACATTATCCGGTTTCCAATATTTGCTCTACTCTCACAAAAGCGCACCCTGTAGCGAAGGGGTGCGCTTATCATTACATGCGATATTATTCACTTACTTTCCCTGAGCCTTACTGCATTTGCGGCCTTTCTGAGCCGTTCCTGATCTTGAGCGGCATAGTGTTTCTTGGTAGTATTAACATCTTTATGACCCAGAACATCGGCTACAAGATAGATATCACCCGTTTCATTATAGAGGTTTGTACCAAATGTCGATCTTAATTTATGAGGTGTTATTTTTTTGAGTGTAGTTACTGTCTGAGCGTATTTCTTCACAATTTTCTCTACCGACCTTACGGATAATCTCTTATTCTGAAGAGATAAGAATAACGCCCGTTCGTGTCCTGCTTCGGGAATTATATGATGTCTTTTCTCCATATATTCCTTTAGAACCTCTTCAACCTCATCTCCGAAATATACTATCTGCTCATAACCGCCTTTTCTCTTTATAAGAATACCATTGTTATCAAAATCAACATCATCCATATCAAGTCCTACACACTCTGATACACGAATACCGGTTCCAAGCAGAAGTGTCATAAGAGCAAGATCCCTGACCTTGGTCTTTTCATGATATTCAAGCTGCTTTTTGGTGAGCTTTTCACCATTCTCCACATTATCAAGGAGATTGGCTACCTCACCTATATCAAGCCTAATTATTTCCTTTTCATGAAGTTTTGGCATATCTACAAGGGCTGCAGGATTCTTCTCGATCTGTTCTGTCTTAAAGAAGTACTTATACATGCTTCTAAGTGAAGAAAGCTTTCTCTGTTTGCCCCTTTCATCATTGGTATATTCCTCGCCCTCCTTGATATAGTAGGTGAGATAGTCCATATATTCCGCAATATCTATAGGTTTTATCATATCCAAGATGTTTATGGGAATATCTGTAATTTCTGTTTTTTTACATACAGGATTCGTTTCATGTAAGAATTCGAAGAATATCCTTAGATCATATGCGTATGAAAGTCTGGTCCTTGGTGAAGTTGTATCCTTTATTCCAAGAAAAAAGTCACGGCAGAAGGATGGAAGAGTAGCAGTGATCTCTCTTAGCTTCAGAGTATTCTTTATATCGTTTTGTTCATGATAATCATGGTATTTTTTTATATCCGGCATGTTTTTGTATCCCTCATCCAAAAATGTTCTCAAACAAACAGTATTACCCATAATAGATAAAATAAGGCTATAATTATTTGTTAAAACATTAACAATCTATCTTCGCTTTTCAGAAATAACTTCCGGCCAGCCATGCATTCCTGAATTAACGATCGCTGTAAACATGCGCTCCCTGGTCCCCGGGCTTTCATGCTCCAGGCCTTTCAGCAGCTGTTTAACATATTCACGCTTGGTGTTTCCATCTGCCGGGCAAGGGCTCTTGCATACCGGAAGGTTCATTTTGTTGGTAAATCCTACAACATCAGCTTCCTTAACATACAATAAAGGCCTTATAACAGTAAGATCCATGCGGTCAAGATAAGTCTTTGGCGCAAAGGTATGAAACCTTCCTTCATATATAAGCGATAATAACATGGTCTCAACAACATCATCCTTATGATGTGCATAAGCAACCTTATTGCAACCAAGTTCCTTGATCTTTTCATTAAGAGCTCCCTTTCGCATTTTCGCGCACAGTGAACAGGGATTTGTCTCTTTTCGATCCTCAAAAACGATTTTAGCGATTTCTGTACTTATAATTGTATATTGAACACTCAGAAAATCGCATAGAGAGCGTATCGGATCAAGATCAAGGTTGCCAAAGCCAAGATCGACCGTTACCGCACATATGTCAAACTTATTGGGATAGAAACGCTTAAGAGAATTAAGTGCATATAAAAGTGTAAGGGAATCCTTGCCGCCTGAAA
>JAILCT010000084.1 GCA_024690425.1 Lachnospiraceae bacterium
GTTAAAGAAAGGGAGGCGCAACATGAAAAAAACCATATCATTTATCCTTATACTCAGTATGATAATGTCTTCTGCACTGCCTGTTTTTGCAGATGACGAAACTGCCAAGACAGAAGCGGCGGCCGCCAAGACAGAAGCAGATACAGAGGCAAATACAGATGCAGATACGAAGACATATTCCGATGATCTTGTCACCACTAAGCACTCTGCTGTTATCCAGGGTCAGGTGATCGATTATACCGCAACCGCCGGTACGATGGTAGTTGACAGCGGTTATGGTAAATGCGAGATATTTTTCATCGCATACACAAAGGATGGTGCGACAGATATGACGCAGCGTCCGATCACATTCACCTTTAACGGCGGTCCCGGAAGCGCCAGTTTATACACTGATTTTCTCTGCATGGGCCCCAAACGCATGGAGGTTGACGAGATAGGACATGCAACGCAGCTTCCTGCAAAATTCACTGACAATGATAATTCCCTTCTCGATATGACCGATCTTGTGTTCATTGACGCGATCGGTACCGGTTATTCCCGGGCGATAGGCAATGAAGATGATTTTATAGGCTATGACAATGACATCCGCACCATAGGTGATTTTATCAGGCTCTATATAAACAGGAACAAACGCTGGGGATCACCCAAATACATTGCAGGCGAATCATACGGCACGACGCGTGCAGTCGGACTTTGCGATTATCTGTTCAGCACTTATTCGCTGGGAATGAACGGACTGATGCTGATATCCACGGTAAATGACTTTTCCTCGCTGCAGTTTTCAACAGGAAATGACCTCCCCTATGCTTCATACCTGCCCACCTATGCCGCCGATGCGTGGTATCATGGCTGTCTTGACAAAAAATATCAGGATATGAAACTTGAAGATTATCTCGACGAGGTGCGCGATTTTGTCAGCGAAAAATATGTTCCCGCGCTTTATAAGGGCCGGAGGATGACTGAGGATGAGAAAAATGAAATGGCAAAAAGTATTTCTCAGTACACCGGACTGTCAGAAGAATTTATCCTCGAATCAAATCTGCGTATCACGTTACCTGATTTTTGCAAGGAACTCCTTTCCGACAAGAAGCTTATGACAGGGCGCCTGGATGGCCGCTTCACCGGCCCCGTGATAAACGGATCGATAGAAGCCGGTGAGAGCGATCCCTCCGGTTTTGATGTTGATGCACCTTTGGCCGCAGCGTCAAACCAGTTTATCGTTGATGAACTCAATTTCAACACGGACAGGCCGTATATCCCGTTATCACTTGATGTTAACAAGCGGTGGAATTTCGACAAAGACAACGATATACTTGCTCAGGAGGAGATCATTAATAACTGCATGGCAGCAAACAGCATGCTGAAGGTATGGGTAATGTGCGGATACTATGACGGTGCCACACCGTTCTACGGTGCAGAATGGGTATACAACCACGTATTTCTTAATGATTCGCGCCTTGACAATCTGTCCTTTACTTACTATCCTGCAGGACACATGTTCTATCTGGATAAAGACTCCTTTGATCAGTTCAGGAAAGATGCTGAAAAATTCTACAAATGATCACGCTTTAACCGTGTGTTTATCATAGCGTCGATCATAGTGTTTATCATAACGTCGATCATCGATGTCGAAAAATCCCCGATGGCCTTGTGATATGCTTTCTTCCCGGCAGGCAAGTGAATAAAACTTGTCTGCCGGGAAGGGGCATACCAGTTGCGAGGTTTCGAGGATTTTACACTTTACGTATCTGTTATCAGCTCATCATGATTTCTATGTCTTGATCAGACCCATACGATTGAGATCAGGTTGAATTCTTTGGTATAATGGTTCCACCACATACGGAAGGATGTTTTATCAATTTGAGTACTATGACCGCGTTTGAGTCCGCCTTTCTTATCGTCACCTTTCTGTTCATGATAGGCAGTATGGTTGGGTGGACCCTGGAACTCTTTTTCAGAAAATTTATCTCCACAAAAAATCCGGACAGGAAGTGGATAAATCCCGGATTTCTTACGGGTCCCTGCCTTCCGCTATACGGTTTCGGCCTGATTGGATTGTTTGTGATGTCGCTGTTCCCTTACATCGGGGAAGATACTATACGGAACCTGGATCTTCCACAGATCGTCATCCAGATTCTCGCCATGGGAGCTATGATGACTTTCATCGAGTATATCGCAGGCCTGATTTTCATAAAGGGGATGAAGATAAAACTGTGGGATTACTCCGATGAACGGTTTAATATTGGTGGGATCGTCTGCCTGAAATTCTCGGTAATATGGACAATTCTTGCGGCTTTGTATTATTTCTTTGTACAGAAGTATATTGTCAAGCTTGTCATATGGTTTGATGCCAACATCGCATTCACCTTCGTTGTCGGCATGTTTTACGGGATCCTTCTGATAGATCTGAACTACTCCCTTAATGTCATGGGTAAGATCAGGAGATTCGCTGTAGACAACAATATAGTCGTTAAATATGAGGTCCTCAAGCAGGAAATCCGACTTGGGACAGATGAACTGAAAAAACGCGGGCGGTTCCTTCTTGCTTTTAACCCTGAGGGAAGCCTTGCAGAAAAAATGGAAGAAAGCCGCGACCGTATCCGGGCCATTCAGAAACACGACCGAAAAAGGAATAGGTCATAATCAAGCACAATTATATGCAAAAGCCATGGTACGTGAGAGCAGATGGGAAGCATGATCCTGGTAATACACACTTATCTTGACAGTCCCGGTAATACGTGGTTTGAAGCATAACATATGCTATAATAAGTGTTCTCTTATCTTCTTTTCTATCTGTTTATGGTTAAATGGTTTTGCTGTTTCCATGGAAAACAGTACATCTGTACCTACATTCAGTCCTCCCAGTTCATACTGGTTTAAGATTGCATTTATATCCCATATGTTTAATGATGCCTTGAAAGAACGATATATTGATTATAATCCTTGTATGCCTATAAGGAACCTGAAACGGACAGAAAGAAGGGCTCGTGACACTATTCACAGGGCTCTGACACAGGAAGAAACAAGAGCATTTTTTGAGGAGGCGGAGAAGTCATATTATTATGATGTATACCGCTTCGGAATAAACACGGGTATGCGTATCGGGGAAATAGGTGCGCTGTATGAGTCCGATATCCGTAATAATATGATCAATGTGGAAAGAACCGTTATGCGTACAGCTGCGGGAAACTATATCATCGGGGAAGATACAAAAACTCCACATGGAAGGCGCTCAATTCCGGTAAATGATGATATAAGGGAAATACTCGAGCATCAAAGGGAAATCAATCGGATGATCGACGGGGACAAGATCAAGTCCATACATGAAACAATATTCAAGGCATTTGCGCGTGGGGTATTATTACCGTTTCCGGTAGATAGAGATATCGACAGGATCTGCCACAGAATTGGGATCGAAAGGTTTACGTTTCATGCGTTCAGGGCAACATTTGCGAAACGTTGCATCGAACAGGGTGTAGAGGTCCGCACATTACAGGAGTTGTTGGGCCATGCTGATTTTGGATTGACGATGAATCTTTATGGTCATGTCTTAGACGATACAAAAACAAGGGCTATGAATAAGATCAGAATTGCCTTATAAATTTGCCCGAGGTCAGGGCGGCAGTCAAATCCCCGCAAAGGACGTAAATACAGGGGCTTCCAATAAGGGCCCCTTTTTCTACACTTAGGTTTGTACGTATTTATCATACGTATTTTTTTTATCCCACACATCGTTCATCAGCATTCGAACGTATGTATCAAAATACGTCAATTATTGGGTCGGTGGTAGTCAAAATGGCCGATGACGACCTGATCGATTTTTGCTATAATCCGTAGTAAAATTGTCTAACGGGATGAAATAAGCGGAAGCTTATATATGCATGGCGCGCAAATTGAATGATACCAGTAGGCTTTTTTGAAGAAATGAATCTGTATAATAATAATGGACCCATAAATATGAAAATTGTGATACTTATAATAACGGTAATACTCATGCCTGCCGTAGTTGGAGGCTGTGCCATGAGAGGCCGGGTCATGGATGGAGACGGTATGGTGAACTCTTACCATCAGATCAGTCAGGATGAAGCCAAGGAACTGATGGAAGCTGATAACGGCAGTATCATTTTGGATGTCCGCAGATACGAGGAGTATAACGAAGGACATATTCCCGGAGCTATATGCATTCCTAACGAAGAGATCACTGACACCATTCCTGAAGAGCTTCCTGATCTGAACCAGATAATACTTATCTATTGCAGAAGCGGTAGACGAAGCAAAGAGGCTGCACAGAAGCTTTTTGATATGGGATACACCAATATATACGAGTTTGGCGGTATCATAGACTGGATCGGAGAGATTGTCAAAGAGGGAACGGATATGGGAGAAGATTTCAATATGGATCCTGTAGCATACCCTGTGGTCTATATCAATGGAGTATATTTCAGTGTAGAATAC
>JAILCT010000092.1 GCA_024690425.1 Lachnospiraceae bacterium
ACCTTGGCAACTTCCTCACGTTCAACCTTCTGTTCTATCTTGATATGGAAGAGAACGCGGATGGTCTCCTCGGCTATAGAATCGGTCATGGCGTTGAACATGTCATAACCCGACATCTTATATTCAACAAGGGGATCACGCTGGCCGTAAGCCTGCAGTCCGATACCCTGGCGCAGCTGATCCATATCATCTATATGATCCATCCACTTACGGTCAATAGCCTTGAGCAGTACCACACGCTCAAGCTCACGGATCTGCTCGGGTGACGGGAATTCGGCTTCCTTCGCCTCGTAGAGCTTAACTGCCTCCTCCTTTAACTTATGCTTAAGCTGATCCTTCTTAAGGCCCTTGATATCGGGAGTCTTAAGTGCTTCGATCGGTATGGTCGCAAGCAGGTGCTGATTAAGTTCCTGAAGGTCCCAGTCCTCCCAGTTATTTGATTCTCCGACGCACATGTCAACCGTATTCTCGACAAAGTCAGTCGCCATCTTGAATACGACATCCCTCATGGACTCACCGTCGAGCACGCGCCTTCTCTCGGCATATATGATCTCGCGCTGCTCATTGTTGACCTGATCGTATTCGAGCAGGTTCTTACGTATTCCGAAGTTGTTGGCCTCGATCTTCATCTGGGCCTTCTCGATCGCATTGGTGAGCATCTTGTGCTCTATCTGTTCACCCTCGGGCACACCCAGAGTGTTGAATATCTGCATAAGCCTCTCGGATCCGAACAGCCTCATCAGATCGTCTTCAAGCGATATGAAGAAACGTGACTCTCCGGGGTCGCCCTGACGTCCCGAACGACCACGCAGCTGGTTATCGATTCGTCTCGATTCATGACGCTCGGTACCTATGATCTTAAGTCCGCCTGCCGCACGTGACTCTTCATCAAGCTTGATATCGGTACCACGGCCGGCCATGTTGGTCGCGATGGTCACCGCACCATGGATACCCGCATCGGCTACTATCTCAGCTTCCATCTCATGGAACTTCGCATTCAGGACATTGTGCTGGATGCCTCGGCGCTTGAGCATGGCGCTTATCTCCTCGGATGCCTCGATGGTAATGGTACCGACAAGGATGGGCTGGCCTGTTGCATGCGCAGCCTCGATCTCATCGCATATAGCCTTCAGCTTCTCCTTCTTGGTCTTATATACCGCATCCTGAAGATCGATCCTGGCTACCGGCCTGTTGGTGGGTATCTCTATAACATCCATTCCGTATATATCACGGAACTCCTTCTCTTCCGTAAGGGCAGTACCGGTCATGCCTGCCTTCTTCTCGAACTTATTGAAGAAGTTCTGGAAAGTTATGGTCGCAAGGGTCTTGCTCTCACGCTTAACCTTCACATGTTCCTTGGCCTCGATCGCCTGATGGAGACCGTCGGAATAACGGCGGCCCGGCATGATACGTCCGGTAAATTCATCTACGATAAGGACCTGATCGTCCTTAACCACATAGTCCTGATCGCGAAACATAAGGTTATGTGCGCGAAGGGCCAGGATGATATTATTCTGTATCTCAACATTCTCTGGGTCTGCCAGGTTGTCTATCTGAAAGAAACGCTCAACCTTCTTAACACCTTCGGCCGTAAGGGTTACGAACTTATCCTTCTCATTAACGATAAAGTCACCCGTCTCCTCACGCTCGACACCCATGATGGCATCCATCTTGCTAAGATCTTCCATATCCTCACCACGCTTAAGCTGGCGGGCAAGGACATCGCATATCTCATAAAGCTTGGTCGACTTGCCTGACTGGCCGGAAATGATAAGGGGTGTACGGGCCTCATCGATAAGGACCGAGTCGACCTCATCGATGATGGCATATGCAAGGTCACGAAGAACAAGCTGCTCCTTGTATATGACCATGTTGTCCCTTAAGTAGTCGAACCCGAGCTCATTGTTTGTTACATAGGTGATGTCGCAGCCGTAAGCAGCACGCCTCTCCTCTGGTGTCATCGAATTAAGTACGACACCGACCGTAAGTCCTAAGAATTCATGGACCTGACCCATCCACTCGGCATCACGCTTGGCCAGGTAATCATTGACTGTTACGACATGGACTCCGCGTCCTGACAGTGCATTAAGGTATGCGGGAAGGGTCGACACGAGGGTCTTACCTTCACCTGTCTTCATCTCGGCGATACGGCCCTGATGAAGAATGATACCACCGATGATCTGCACCCTGTAGTGTTCCATGTTAAGGACACGCCTTGCAGCCTCACGTACCGTCGCATAGGCTTCCGGCAGTATGTCATCAAGGGTGGCACCGTCATTTAAGCGTGCCTTGAACTCCCTTGTCTTATCCTTAAGCGCCTCATCCGAAAGGGCCATCATTGATTCCCTTAAGCTCTCCACCTTGTCAACGATCGGCATTATAAGCTTAAGCTCCCGTTCCGAATGAGTTCCGAATATCTTATCTACAATCTTCATATTATGATAATTCTCCTACTCTTTCAGGCACAAGTTCGCCTAAGTAGTAAATATAACAGATTTTTCCGCTAATATCAATTATTTCATTTGTCAGATCCGGCCTTCTACTTCATGATTTCCTTTACCTTCTCATCTTCATGCTCTCCGGCAGCAGGATCGTATACTATTGAGGCACCTTCGTCCACTCCGCTTAATATCTGGGTATATGCATTATCTTTAACACCTGTTTCTATGTATCTTCTCTTAACCTCACTGTTATCATCGACAATGAACACATAGCTTCCGTTGTCGTCCGCATACACACATTCGTTAGGCACCTTTACGGAAGCCTGAAGCTCTTCAAGGTTAATGACGGCATCCGCTTCCATGCCGACTATAAGGGAATCGGTAGTGAACAGGGATATATATACCACAGCCTTAGCCTTACCGGAAGAATCAGCTTCCGCATACTGACTTATGGACGATACCTCGCCCCTGTACTCGGTATCCCCTATATGAATGACTGCAGCCTGCCCTATCTCAACCGATGAGATATCATATTTCGAGATCAGGAGCTTAACGCGGTAGTCATCCGCTTTCTGCATTTCAAATACCGGAGCACCCTTCTCTATAGCGGCCCCGTCATTTATGTAGCAGCCGGTTATGACACCGTCCGAGGGTGCAATGCATCCGTTACCCGCAGCCTCAAGCTCATTTCTTGCCTGTGACAGTGACAGTTCGTCAATGGCCATCTTCTGTTCATTGCCCAGAAGGTCATCGTAAGCCCTTATCATTGACTGGGCGGTATCCCTGTCGGTCCGGGCCTCACTCCACATTCTGGTCACGGTCTCAAGGTCATTCTGAAGAACAATATATCTGTTATATGTGTCCGGATCCATGCCCTCTATCGGAAGACATACGATATCCCTCTGGCACCTGGATATTGCCGTATTTGTCTCGGATATCCGATCCTGGATCCATTTGGCATCTTCAACAAGGCTCGAAACATCCCTTTTAAAATCAAGCAGCTCAGCCTTCTTAAGTTCGCTTTCTATCTTGGCAAGTTCCGACTGGTATCCTGCAACTTCATCCTGAAGCTTTATCATATCATTCTCAATTATCTGCTTTTGTCTCTCCCTGTCATAATCCTTAGCGTATTTACCCGAATCAAGTGACATGATATTGAGCTTTAAAAGCCCATACACCGATTCACACTGAGCGATCCTTGAATTGGCATCGTTGACCTTACCCTGGTTGGATGCCCGGCTGTTCTTTATGGCATCGATGATCTTCTGATCATATTCTATATTGGTCTGTGCCACATCCACCGCGTACTGCTGAGTATCATCGACATAGGTAAGGAGCAGATCACCTTTTTTGACGCGTTCACCCTTGTTAACGTATTTCTTATCGATCCTTCCGCTCACATCCGCATATACCGTGATCGTCTCGTTGCCCTCAACGTTTCCCGTCATATTGAGCCTGGGAGTAAGCAGGCCCGGTTCAGCCGCCACCACTTCCAGTTCATCCGGCAGGAGCAAGTAATACAGCCCACCCCCCGCAGCGGCCAGAAGTATAAGGATCACGATAATGATCTTAACAGGCTTTTTCATGTGTTATTCCACTCCTTTTAACGCTTCAACCATGTCTATGCTCTTAACCCGCTTAGAGATCAGCGCATTTACAACTATTGATAATCCGAATGAAAACAGGATCATCTTAAGATAAGGCATATAAGTCAGATCGACAATGTAATCCGCAGTAGGATCCATTGAATCTATCAGAATATCAATATACCACAAACCGACCGGTATACCAATGATCGTTCCAAGCCCCGTCAGTATAAGGTTCTGCTGCTGGAGGATCCATCTTATCTTATTTGTTGAAAACCCCAGTACCTTAAGCGTCGCAACATCCCTTGTTTTTTCTATATATGACATTATCCCTGTATTATACATTCCTGTAAAACCTACGATCATACCTATGATGATAATGACTATGACCATTTCGTTCATGCTGGCCGATGACCGAAGGTAGGCCCGTATAAGTTCTTTCTTTGACAGCACGCCGGACACTTCCCTTCTGTTGTCGGCGTATGAAACCGGAACCGTCATATCGGTATAGACTGTTTTGGGTTCAAAATAACCTCCCAGCTTCTCAAAACAGTTCCTGCTTATTATGATCCCCTGAACATCCGGCGCAACGCATAGGTCAATGACCGGGACCACATATATCTTCTTCTCGGTCGGAAGCCTGAAGCTTACATTATCCCCCTTTTTTATGTCAAGGACTTCCGCTGCCTTATTGCTTACTATAGCGCCGTATTTCGGTATCCGTATATACTCCCTGTCCTTGTTCTGAACACGGTACAGGTTCCCTTCATCCGCAACGGTAACGGTAAACAGCCTGTTGTCACTTCGGCTTATAAGCTCCGCATTCGTTACCATGACCATCTGGCCCTTATATTCCCGCGCATAATCATACGCCCAGGAATAACCGCCCGCATCCGACAGGTTGATCGTATATTCCGCAGGCCGCAGATCCCCGTAGATCCAGCTCTCCTGCTCGTTTAAGATCTCATCAAAACCGAAGGCGCCCATGAGTACCGACGAGCATATAAACACGCCGAAAACACCCATCACGGACCTGAACCGGTTGGTATTTATATCCCTTAAGTTCCACCTGGTCGCAAAGCTTAAATGCTTCCATATGAATGTCTTCTCCAGATGCCCCGCACCACCTGCCTTGGGCGCCTCAGGTTTAAGTATATCGGATGCATTCTGTACAAGAAGCCTGCGGCAGGACAGGTAATTGGCAAGTGTGCTCGCCGCAACCAGAAAAACCAGTACGGATGGAACGATATATGACATCTCCATCCGCCAGCCGGGCACCGAATAATAATCGGAAAAATCCTCAATGAGCCAGCTGCCCAGTCCGAAATGGCCCGCCACAGATCCAAGCAGTCCGCCAATCGCCGAGATCACAACCGTGTAGGAAATATAATGCAGTGTAATGGTACGCCGGTTAAATCCCAATGCCTTTAAGGTTCCGATCACCGTACGCTGTTTGGCTGTGATCCTCGACATCGTGGTAATGGTACTAAGCAAGGCAAGAAGGATGAACAGGGTCGGAAATACTCTGTTCATTGTATCGTTAAAGCTGCAGTCTGACTTCTGCGCGGCATATCCGTCCTGCTCATATTTTAACATGATACTGAGCGATGACTTTGACAGGTTATCAAGTATATCCAGCTTGGCCTGCGCAAGGGCTCTTCTGTCCGCATCCGTAAGATACATCTGGTTATCAACCGAAGCGATATCTATCAAAACGTTCTCAAATACAATATTATCAAGGGGATATTCCGAAGAATCAAGAAATGCATAGCAATAATCCCCGAACATGGCCTCGGCGTAAGAATCATCGATCATGAAGTTGGTATGCTGCGGCTCATCGACTATACCAATGACAGGTTCGGTGAATCCTCTTCCGTTAACATCGATCTCAACAGAATCACCGACTGAAAGATTATTTACCTTCGCAAAATGCCAGTCGATCCATATTCCCCTTTTTCCGGGGGTAAATGGTTCACCTTCAAGGACATAAAACTTACATACCTTGTTTTCTTCAAAAAAATTGAGCTCGATCTTTCTGCCGAAGCAGCTGGTGACCCTTCCGATAAGTGAAGTACGCCGCTCAGCCTTCTTAATGTCAGGCAGTTTCTCAAGCTCAATTATATCCTCTCTTGTGAAACCTTCGGATGTAAGCGACAGGTCAAAGAACCCGGTTTCCTTATAATACCTGTCTGTAGACCTTAACCGTCCCTGGGTATCGGAATCAAAACCCGCAAGCAGGAACAAGGCAAGAAAACACATAATGAATATCGAGACAAACTGAACCGCATTGAAACGAAGATCGCGGAACATCTTTTTTAACAGGTTCTTCTTCATCTATTTACCAATCCAGATCGAAGGCATCTTTTGGAGCTTCATTTTTCCTGACTTCGACAACTGTCCCGTTTTTGACATATATTACCTTGTCAGCCACTTCGGCAAAAAGGCTGTTGTGCGTGACCATTACGACCGTTTTATTATATACCCTGCTCTGGTCCTGCAGTATCTTGAGAACCTCCTTACCGGTATTGGTATCGAGTGCTCCCGTAGGTTCATCGCACAAAAGGAGACGCGGTTGCTTGGCAAGGGCCCTGGCTATGGAAATGCGTTGCTGCTGGCCTCCCGACATCTGGGAGGGAAAGCTGCCCTTTTTATCCGCAAGTCCGACCATTTCAAGAGCCTTGAGGGGATCCATTATCTTGATCCCCAGTTCCTGCATGAGTTCCACGTTTTCAAGCGCGGTAAGAGTGGGAACAAGATTATAGAACTGAAATATAATACCGACATCAAGCGCCCGAAAGCGGCCAAGCTTTACATCATCAAAAGCGGTCAGCTCCTCCGTGCTGAAAAAAATCCTTCCGCTCGTGGCACCGTCCAGCCCTCCGAGAAGGTTAAGGAGCGTACTCTTTCCTGCGCCCGAAGGCCCGAGGATCACAGCAAGCTCTCCTTCATCTATTTCAAGGTTGACATCATGCAGGGCTTCATATACTACCGATCCCGTTTTATATATTTTTCCTACATTTTCAAATTTGATAAGTGCTGGCATTTGATAATCCTGCCTGTATGTATCCTATTTCCTTCGAAGTATGAAATGAAGTTCAGACGAGAATTCGCTCTCATCAAGCACAAGCTGCAGCTTATCCATAAGCGGTGTGAACTTCTCGGCAAACATATCCGCAAATTCCTCATTACCGTTTTTCCTCATGGATACGCTTATGAACCGATACAGATCATTTATATCAGATCCGAACCGCCACTCGTGAGCAACTTCGAATCCGATCGACTCGGCCATTACCCTTATCGATTCATTGGTAAACAGATGCGTATGCGTTCCGCCCATATGCCTGTTGTAGCAATCCTGGAAGGCTGCCTCAAATGCACAGGAAAATGAGAACATGGGAACCGATGCATACAGATATTTAACGTTCGTATTATCCCTTATCGCATCAAGGTTTTCCCTTAAGTGTATAAGATGCTCAAGCACCCCGATAGCCGAAATGACGTTGGCATCCGTCTTCTTTATATAGTCGATCGAATCAGTAAGTCCCACATGCTCAAGAAAGCTTCCCTTACCGTCACCGATCATGGCATTGCCATGCTCAACCTCCGTTGCCGAAACCTCGATACCTCTTGACTCTATCCCGAAGCTGTGCATTGCCGCAACAAAATAACCGCAGCCTGCTCCGATATCAAGATCCTTGATATCTCCTGCTTTAAGTCCGTCCTTCTTAAGCGAATCAATAAGGAACTGCGCCTTTGGAACATAGATCATACTCATACGGCGGTCATAGTTCTCCTTATCCTTCATGGAATAGTTCTTAGAGTAATCATCCTCCACATATACCTTGGAGGCAAAATCATCCGTATCCTCGTTAGCGGAATTAAGGTGGCCGCATTTTTCACAGACAAGATAGTCGATATTGTGGGACTTGACCGTTAACTCCTTCCCGGGCTTAAGCTCACTGCCGCATATCTTGCAGGCCTTCCTGACAGGCTGTGCGTTTATTATATCCGCCATGCCGTCAGCCATCTTGAGCATTCCATCGTTATTATTGAAAAAGTTCTGCTTAAGTGAATTAAGGTCTCCGAATGACTTTCCATATTTTTTATCTGACATATGATTCTCCTATTGCCGTAAACTTAAACGTCCGCGCCATTCGGCACGGACGCTCGATCATTTATGATCAATACTTCTTAGCTTCTTCCTTACCTGTCACTACCGCAAGTCCGCCCTGAGCCAGTGCAAGGAGTTCATCCTCACCCGGATATACCGTAAAGGGAGCGATCCATTCACAACGCTTCTTAAGGCCTGCAACCACATATTTGTCATATGCTATACCGCCCGTAACCACGATCTGGTCAACCTTGCCCTCAAGAACTGCTGCCATTGCTCCGATGTTCTTGCTTATCTGAAGGATGAAGGCATCCCTTACTTCTGCCGCCTTGGCATCACCGTTCTCAACCATCTTATCGACATCGCGCATGTCGTTGGTTCCGCAGTAAGCATTGAAGCCACCATTGCCTACAAGCTTCTTGTATACCTCGGCCTCAGTGTACTTTCCTGAGAAACACATCTTGACCAGTGCTCCTACGGGAACCGCTCCGGCCCTCTCGGGCGAGAAGCATCCGTCTCCGTCAAGTCCGTTGAATATATCTATGACCTTGCCCTTGCAGTGAGGTCCTACCGTAACTCCGCCGCCCATATGGACAACGATAAGATTAAGATCTTCGTAAGCCTTGCCAACTTCCTTTGCGTATCTCTTTGCAACAGCCTTCTGGTTGAGAGCGTGGAAGATAGAAACCCTCGGAAGCTCGGGAACACCCGAATACCTTGCTATGGGCATCATCTCATCAACAACACACGGATCAACTATAAAGGAAGGAACCCCTATGGAATCACCTATCTCGCGCGCAAGAATACCTCCAAGGTTGGATGCATGCTGGCCCGAAACACCGGCCTTAAGATCAGCGATCAGCTCATCTGTAGTTGCGTAGGTACCGCCCGGAATAGGCTTAAGCATTCCGCCGCGTCCTACAACAAAATCAAGCGACTTAAGATCGAAGTCCTTGTTCTTAAGGAAATTAACGATTATATCCTTACGGAAGTCCTTCTGATCTACGATAGATGCATACTGTGCTATCTCCTCCGTTGAGTGGCGGAGAGTTTCATCGAATAATAGTGTTTCATCCTCGAAGACTCCGATCTTGGTGGATGTGGAGCCGGGGTTGATTATAAGACTTTTCTTTCCCATGTGCCTTTCCTTTCTTTAGTCCGTTCATCTAACTTCTTAATCCAGATTATTAATTCTCTAATTCTTCTTGGAAAGCTCCTCAGCTACGATAGCAGCCAGTGCTATGGAATTAACCTTCGTCTCGAAACTATCCGAGCGTGAGGTAAGTACTACAGGTGCCTTGGTTCCTGTAAGGATACATCCGTTCTCAACACCGGGTACCATGTGAACGATGGCCTTGTAGGTAAGATTACCCGAATGGATATCAGGGAAGAGAAGAACATCTGCATCGCCTGCAACCTTACGGTCCGTTGCACCCTTCTCCTCGGCTGCTTCCTTGTAAAGTGCTATATCAAATGACAGCGGGCCGTCTACGATACAATCCTTGATCTCACCCTCGGCGTTAAGCCTTGTAAGCTCAGCTGCATCAACCGTGCAGGGCATCTTCTCGTTAACCGTCTCAAGAGCTGCAAGAGGCGCAACCTTTGGCATCGTAACTCCGCATGCCCTGGCTACCTCTACAGTATAATCTATGATGCACTTCTTATCTTCAAGAGTGGGATAAGGCATAAAGGCAACATCCGTTAAGAAGAGAAGCCTGTCAATGCCGGGTATCTGGAATACTGCAACGTGTGACAGGGGCTTGCCTGTACGAAGACCCACTTCCTTGTTAAGCACACTCCTTAAAAATGTAGCTGTGGGAAGGAGTCCCTTCATATACATATCAGCCTTGCCGTCATGAACAAGACCTACTGCCTTAAGAGAAGCCTCAACCACATCCTTCTCATCGATTATCTCGTAATCATCCATGTTCATTCCCAGCGACTGGCCGATCTTCCTGATCTCAGCCTCATCACCGACAAGGATAGCATCCGCTATATCACGCTCCTTGGCAGCCTTGATAGCCTCAAGAACAGCCTCATCCTGTGCTACCGCAACAGCAACCTTCTTCCTGCTTATAGACGAAAGGTTAGCCGTCAGTTCCTTAAAATTCTTAGCCATTTCTTATTTACCTCTTTCTTATATAATAATTAATATCCCATCTCCTCGAACCACTTAAGTCCTTCACGCTCTGTGATGAAGTACTTGTTCACGGTCTCGGGTGAATTCGACATCTGTTTATGCTTGCTCGACTGCACAGACACCTCATATGAATTACCCTCGATATAGGCAATGCACTTGCAGCCTGACTTCGCCAGGGTCTCATGCAGCTTCACATACTGGCCGCTTCCCTTGGGACTTACCTGCTGAAGCTCCTCGATAAAGGCCATGTAAGCAAAACCCTTGTCATCGTTCCAGTCCTTCGCAAGGTCCACAATGTTCTCATACAGCCACTCGATCTCATGTGCATGAGCAACTCCGCACCCTTTGGAATACACAATCCTTCTTGTCTCGTCAGTCCATACCTTAAAGCTCTCTTTTTCCCTCTCCATACCTTATCTCCGTAGTCTAAATATTTAAAGCTTCCAATAAAATATTCTATAAAAAAACCCGCTATTTTTCAAGGACGAATATTATTGTATGAAATCCAATACAAAAAGGACGGTTCTTCGCTCAGAAATGAGACAAAAGAACCGTCCCTGTGTCATCATCCTATTTGTATTGGGCAACGTTGCTCTTATCTACCGGTACGAAGGGAACCCAGATATAGCAGTTATCACCTGTGGCACCTTCAACCGTTGATATTGACTTTCCCGAAGCCAATGCCATTGCGCCTTCGATCGCAGCATTTCCCTGGCCGGCCGTATCCTGAAGCACCGTCATATAGAGGTCACCGTCCTCCACCGCCTGGGCTCCTGCCGCAGTACAGTCAATTCCCGCAACCAGCTTCTTGTGTGTATCATATCCGTTATCCTTCATCCACTGGATGGCCCCAACTGCCATGGGATCGTTATTCGCGATTATGCAATCGAAGTCCTGACCTGTCTTCTTAAACACTTCCAGCCTATCATATGCCTCCGTATCAGACCAGGTGGCAAAGTCACAAAAAACGTAATTGGCATTAACACCGTTGTCCTTGAAGTAATTCTTAACCGCATTGGTCCTGCCGGCAACCGCCGCATGGCCCTGCTCGCCCTTCAATATAATGACATTGAGTGACTTTGGCTTACCCAATCCGTTCCATATATAGTCAGCCTGGAAGGTTCCGGCATCCTCTTCGAAGGAACCTACATACACATACTTATCGGCCTTAAGGAATTCCTTAGCCGGTTCATTGTTTATAAACACGATCGGAACGTCACCTGCCGCGATCTCCATCTGAAGAGTCATGGCCTTGTCGGCGACACGGCATATGATGGCATCATAACCGCTGCTTGCCGCCTTCTCAAGCTGCTCCTTCTGGACCTGCGGATCCCCCTGGCAGCTTACAACATCAAGGGTCACTCCGCTCTCGGCCGCCTTCTTCTGCATGGCCTCTGTAAGCACCGCAAGAAAGGTATCGGATTCATCATGTATGGCCCATAGTATCTTAGCCTTACCGCCGCCTCCCGATGAGCCGCCGCAGCCTGCCAATATGGTCATGACCATGGACATTATTATAAGTATTACTGTGGTTTTTCTTATGAATTTTATCATAATGTATTCTCCTTGTGATCTGATCGAAAGGCCCCAAATCCTAAATCTTAAACTGTTGTACATACGATGTGAGCGTATCGGATGTATTGGCCAGTTCATGTGAATTATCGGCAACGTCCTGTGAGTTTCTGGTGATATTGTTGGCCTGCTCAACCATATGCTTACTGGTCTGGAGGATCTCCTGCGTACTTGCTGCCTGTTCCTCTGAAATGGCAGCAACATTGCCGGCAACATCATCCACCTTCTCAACATCCTTGATCATCAGGCCTATCTTCTCATTGGATTTTTCGATATTCTCATAAATCTCATCGAACATATCAACCGCAGCTGCAATGAGCACGCTGTTCTGTTCAATGTTCCCGGCGCTTGTCTTTGCCTGGTCAACAACATGGGATATGGCCTTGCGGACTTTGTCGATAAGATCCCTTATGCTGTCCGCACTGTCGGCCGAATTCTGCGCAAGCTTGGCGATCTCGGTTGCAACAACCGCAAATCCCTTTCCGGCTTCGCCTGCCCTTGCGGCCTCTATTGAAGCGTTCAGTGACAGGAGATTAGTCTCATCCGCTATCTCACTGATAAGACCTACTATGTGGGTTATCTCGTCCGAAACCCTTCCGACTTCATTGACCGATTCAACCAGCTCGTCGTTGGTTGACTTTATATCCTGCATGGCCCGGGCCAGCTTCTCCATATCGGACCTGCCGCGCTTACTGATCTCCACGGTCTCCTTCATGCTCGCGTTGGCCTGTTGTGAATTGTCCCTTGTATCGGATACGACAAGTGCCAGGGTCGTGGCGTTTTCGGCTATCTCATTTACTGCGATCGCCAGCTGATCGACGGTATTGTTAAGGTTCTGCATCGCCTCCGACTGTGACTGCGAAGCTTCATACATGCTCTTGCTGACACGGTCGGAATTATCGGACTGTTCCTTAAGCCTCTCCGATTCGGCATTGATGGATGAGAGCATCTTCCGCATTGATTCGACGAACTCACTCACCTTACCGCCCATCACTCCGATCTCATCATTTGATTTCTGATCGACCTTGATCGTAAAGTCACCCGAAGACATATCGCTTATATTCTTCGTGATGCCGCCAAGAGGTGCAACAACTCTCGATACCATCAGGTTTATGAGTACAACTATGATTATGGTTGCTATAACACCCGCTATAACAAGTGCGTAAGTAAGCCTGTACACACTCTTCATGACAACATCCTCGGATACATATGATACAAGCACCCACTCCGTTTCATCTATGGTGGAAAAATCAACCACATACCTGTCAAGTGTGTCAGCCGTGTAATCCCTTGCAAGAACCTTGCCGGCAATCGCAGCCATCATGGGATCCGGATCTGAAACAGACAGTGTAGACGATACTCTTGCCGGGTCGCGGTGGGCAAGGATGGTATTATCTGATGTATCAACCAGGAAGGATGCCGCCTGATCCATTTTAACTCCCGAATTGACGATTATGCTGATCTGATCGAGCGACAGGTCGGCAGCCATTATCTTAAGCGTATCGCTGCCGTCATTTATGATACCGGATGCAGAGATAACACTCTGACCGTCTGAATTCTTATATGCATTACCGTATGCCATGTTAACCCTGGTCATGCCCTGCTTAAACCACGGCTGGCCGGCAGGATCGCTTATCTCCTTGGTTGACTCTTCGGCCTTATAGACCTGACCGTCTGCGGTGGCTATATAAGGTCCGTCCTTACAATACCTGTTAAATCCGTAACAGGAATTGATTATGGCAGCTAACTCTTCGCCTTCTGCTCCGGTTTTCTCTATCATGTTCTTTACGGCCGAGAAATCCTGCAGGTTCCTGTCAAGCCACGATTCAATATTGTCCGTCTGGTTGGAAATGGATGAAGAAAGCTGCGATACAGCCATCTCCTGAAGGCTCTTCCTCGACAGATAGGTTGATATCATGACCAGTGCAAGGATCGTGATCACTACCGCCGGAACCAGAAAAATAAGAAGCTTGTTTTTAATCTTGGTTTTTTTCTTTGATCTGTTGTTCGCCATGAGGTCATCTCCTTTACCGTAGATCTGTATAAAAGTCAATGCCCTTATATTTTACTACAAACATTCGGGTATGGCAGTAAGTTTTTATATATTTTTATATCATTTCAGGGAATTGTCTGACTTTAACTTCTTTCCTTCATTTGATAAATATAGTAGAATAGGAACAGGTGCAACTTACTTGGAGGATTTGGATATATGTTTTATGCTAGTTTTGGTATTCTGGCTATCATCCACCATCTGATAATCAACATTGATGTACTGAAAAACGGCAAGAAACTGCCTTCGGACACACCCAGCTTCCGTTACAGGCAGTTCCTTAATTCCATTCTGATATTCTATACTGCCGATGTCCTGTGGGGATTTTTAGAGGAAAACCGGCTTCGATATTTTGTTTATGCGGATACTGTGCTCTTTTTTTTCGCCATGGCTTTATCTGTCCACTTATGGACAAGATATGTTGTTGCCTTCCTCGGTAAAAAGAGGGGGCGCGCAACAGCCTTCCTTTCCGCAGGATGGGGCATTTTCGGATTTGTTATCATTCTTCTGGTCATCAATTTCTTTTACCCTGTCATATTTTATTTTAAGGATGGCACCGAGTACATACCTTTACCGGGGCGGTACCTTATCCTGATCGTTCAGCTTGTCCTTTTCTCCCTTATAACCGTGTACTCTTTCTTTGTTTCGGCAATATCCACAGGAAGGGATAAGGTTCATTACAGGGCGATCTGTCTGTCCGGAGGGATCATGAGCACATTCATCGCAGTTCAGATGTTTGATGCTTTTGTCCCATATTATACGATAGGGTGTTTTATAGCCAACTCCCTGATCCATGTTTTCGTCGAAGAGGACGAGAAGCTCGAACAGGGCAGAATATCCGAAGAGAACCGTAAGGGTAAGGAGAGATACACCCAGATAGCCACCAGCCTGGCCAAGGACTATGATGCCATATACTACATCAACATCGAGAGCGGTAATTACTTTGAAGTATCCGCCAGCGAAGCATATGAAGCAATGAACGTCCAAAAGTTCGGTAAGGACTTCTATGAGGATACCCGTGAAAATGCAAGAAAATACGCTCACCCCGATGACCGGGCCTTCGCGGTGAGCATGTATTACAAGGAGACCATGCTAAGGAACTTAAGCGGCAGGAATTCCTACGCCTACAGGTACAGGGTAATGATGGGGGACGAAGCCAGGTATTTCCGCTTTCTGGTCTTCCTCTCGGATGATAAGAATCATTTCATTCTATGCGATAAGGATATAAATGATACGATAACTGCCGACACGGCCCTTCTCGAGGAGCAGAAGGCTCAGGTCACGTTCGCCCAGATAGCCGAGAGCCTGGCATCCAATTATGACGTGATCTACTATGTGGATATTGAGAGCGGGCAGTATGTAGGATACACCACCCATGATATATACGGAGAATTGGAAGTCGACCAGTCCGGAGATGACTTCTTTGCGGATGCACGGAAAAACATATCAAAGATAATCCATCCCCGGGATCGTGAACGTATTCTGTCCTCCATCGACAGGGACTACCTGATATCCACGCTCGAAAACAGAAGGCAGTATGTCACACAATACCGCCTCATCATAGATGACAGGTCGCAGAATACAAGGCTTACAGCCAGAAAATCAAGCGGTGGCGGTCACCTCATCATAGGCGTGGAAAATATCGATGCCGAGGTAAGCCGGGAAAAGGAACATCTTCATGCCCTCAATACCGAAAAAGAGCTGGCCAGGCGCGACGAACTGACGGGAACCAAAAACAAAACGGCCTACGCCGAACTTGAGAAATCCGTTCAGGATGCGATCAATAATAATGACAGGGAGCACATATCCTTTGCCATCGCCGTCTGTGACCTTAACAACTTAAAGATGATAAATGACAGCATGGGTCATAAGGCGGGAGATGACTATATCATATCCTCAGCCGGGCTTCTGTGTGAAACATTCGATCACAGTCCCGTTTTCCGCGTAGGCGGAGATGAGTTCGTTATCTTCTTAAGCGGACGGGATTATGATGCAAGGAACGAGCTGATCTTCAATCTTCACAACAGGATCCTTGCCAATATTAACAGACATGAAGGTCCCGTTATCGCCATCGGAATGTCCGAATTCATTCCCGGCAGGGATACCTGTTTATCCGATGTCTTCAACCGGGCCGACAGGTTCATGTACGAGGATAAACACGCGCTGAAGCTTCGCTCATAAACAGCGGTGTCATTGTCTTTTTATTATAAGCGTGACTGCAAATACGAGTATATCGGTCGTTACTATGGTCGCTCCGACAGGTGTGGATAAGATTATCGATATGAGCATGCCGACAACGGCACATACAACGGCGATCAGGGCAGAGCATATCACAACGCTCCTGTAATTACTGTATATCCTCATCGCCGACAGGGCCGGGAAGATCACCAGTGCCGAAATGAGCAGCGATCCCACAAGGTTCATTCCCATAACTATTATCACGGCTATCAGTATCGCGATGACAAGATTATATCTGTTCGTATCGATTCCGGTTGCCGATGCAAAATCCTCATCAAAGGTAACCGCAAATATCTTATTATACAGGAAAATAAACAGTCCGATAACAAGGACAGCAAGTATCACGGAAAACCACACTTCACCCGCACTCAGTGTTAGCAGGGAAGTCGATCCGAACAGGGTCGAACACACATCACCCGACACATTCGCCGATGTACCGAATACATTCATTATAAGATAGCCTACCGCAAGAGCTCCCACCGAAAATATCGCTATGGCCGCATCCCCGCTCAGCCTGGAATTGCTTCCCGATTTAAGGAGAAATACAGCTGCCAGTATCGTAAGGGGAAGAACGATAACATTGTTATTTATCATGCTGAAGACCGAGGCTATCGCCATGGCTCCGAAGGCCACATGGCTTAATCCGTCTCCGATAAAGGAATACCTTTTCAGGACAAGCGTAACACCCAACAGCGATGCCGACAGGGAGATCACTATCGCCACCACGAAGGCATAACGCACAAACGGATATGAGAAATATATTTGCAATGTATCAATAAAATTCATGTCTGTTACTGCAGCTCCTGTCTGTTCGATCTGTACCCGGCATCATATGCCTCTTTCTTCTCGGGTTCTTCATACTTCCTGTCCTTAGCATGCCCGTCTATATGCTTCCTGTCATCCTGAACTTCCATCCTGTATCCGGTCTTGTCTCCTGTGTGGCAGTGATCCTTATGGTGCTGATGGAAGGCCTTCCAGCTCTCGGACAGCAGATACTCATTCTTATCTCCGAAGAATACCTGCTCACGTCCTATCTGTAATATCTTGTTGGCATGTCCCATGGCTTCCTCAAGATCGTGGCTTACCATGACGATAGACACCCCTGCCTTATTAAGATCTGACAGCAGTCCGTAGAATTCACATGTGACTTTATAATCAAGGCCGGTTACCGGCTCATCAAGAAGCAGGAGCTTACCGGTCGCACACAGGGCACGTGCCAAAAGGACCCTCTGCTGCTGACCGCCCGATAAGTCTCGATAGCACTTCTTCCTTAAGTCCCATATATCCATCTTCTTCATGTTCTCTTCCGCAGTCTTCTTCTCTGCCCTGCTGTAGAAGGGACGAATGCCGGTCTTTCCAAGGCACCCGCTTATGACTATCTCCTGAACCGACGCCGGGAAGTCACGCTGAAAGTCCTTATTCTGAGGAAGGTAACCTATCTCATTCCTCTTTATCTCCTCCGAAAAGCTAATCTCACCGCTCATCGGCTTATTGAGGTTCATCAGCGCCTTCATAAGCGTGGACTTACCTGCCCCGTTCTCTCCGATTATACACAGGTAATCCCCTTCTTCAACATCAAAGCTGATCCCTTCCGTGACTACTTGTCCGTCATATCCTAATTGTAAATCCCTGCAAGTTATATATGCCATAATAATCACCTGATCGTGAAACAGGGGGACGGTTCCTCGTTTCATTTTCCTAACTGAATCTCATGGTCAAGTCCCATGAATTTCCCGTCTTCCTGCCACAATACTTCCTTCACAAAGCTGTATTTATCCTCATCCCAGGTCTTATAATCATCAAGAAGCAGTCCACCGGTGTCACCCGAATTGGGATTAAGGCACCAGAATGTATGATTGAGCCTGTACTTCCCGATAAGCTGCCTTAGGGCTGTCATCCACTTAAGGTTTGGCTCCCTCATGAAGCCGCCCCACTCTCCTATGAGGATGGGTGCCGTCTTATCCTCATAAATGTAGAACCAGTTATCTCTCCAGCATTCCTTCATAAGGGAATCATAATCATACCCTTCGTAAAACCAGGGCTGGTTGTATACGGTCGGTCCGTAATCATGAGGGGAATATACAAGCTTATCCTGAAACTTTCCAAGGTCTATCGGATAGTCAGCCACTCCTCTTAAGTTGCCGCCCCACCAGGATATGTAATAGTCATCCGCTATCTTACTCCTGTAATCCCCGTTCTCCTTGATATCCATCGGGTAGGTCTCGATCCCTTCGACCATGATCAGTACGTTGGGATTCTCCTTAAGGACCGTAAGTGCTGCCTTCTCAGCTTCCTTCTTCCAGTTGTTGGGAGAATCGGAATCATTCCACACGGCTGCCCTGCTGCCTTCAGATGGCTTACCGTGAGGCTCGTTCTTTAAGTCAAAGGCAATTATCGTATCGTTATCCTTATAACGGAGCGCTGCCCATTTAAGCGCTTCGAGGTAGTCCTTCTCGCTTACCTTATCAGTGTACCACAAATTGGTCATATGTCCCGAAGGATCGGTCTCGGCACTGTGGATATCGATCATGACCTTTATCCCGTTTGCTTCCGCAAGCGTCAGGAAATAGTCAAATATCTCCAGGGAATTCATGGCGTTCAGTTCTTCATTATAGGCATGATTGTAATTGGCCTGCGGATATTCACCTGATGCCCATTCGTTAAGAAGCTGGGCTGACATCGGCACGCGGATAAGGTTGAAACCGCGGTCTGCTATTGATTCAACTATCGGCTTAAATTCACTGTTTGACAGGCCGTCGAAGGTATTGGTCCCCGTATTGTAGCCGAACCAGTTAAGGCCCGTAAGCCACACTTCCCTGCCATCCTTATCAAGGATCCTGCGTCCGTCGGTATGGAGCCAGTCATCCCCCTGTACTGCCCTTTTATCTCTCTTAAGCAGGAGCGTAACATCCGTCTTACTTCCTTCCCCGGCCGTATCGCTGGCTGAATTGTCATTACCTGTATTCTGCTTGCCGGTATTCCTGTCATCTCTGCCTGCGTTCCTGTCGATTGACTTTAACATGTTCACCTTGCAGTCAGCACCGTTAAGCTTAGCATATGTGACATTAAGCTCAGTCCCCTTAACTCCCAGGTTGCATCCGATCCCTTCAGTTACACCTCCCGCTGCGATCGATCCGTTGTAATCGGCATTTTTTATGGTAAGCTTATCGTCCTTGATGCTAAAGGCCCCGTTCCAGCCCTCGGCCCTTGCCAGCCCCTCTATGCCTATCTCAAGTTCCCAGCCATCAATGGTTTCAGCAGATCCGTTAACGATCTGCCAGTCCATCCCGTACATGGTGATATCGCCATCCTGCCAGGAATTATTTGATGCACAGTTAAGGATCAGACCATCTTCCGTAGTCCCGCCCTCTCCTGATTCTGCCTTATCTTCACCGTCGGCACCGGTCGGATCCTGTTCCTTATGATCCTCGCTTGCCGATATCGGATCATCACCGGATACATCATCCCCGGTCAGCTCTATGACGTCCTTCTCATCTCCTGTTGTCCTACCACCCGTCCTGCCGTTAAGGTGCACACCTATTGCAATACCTGCAGCCAGTGCCGCCGCAACCGCGCAGATCAGGATAATAGCGGTCTTCTTATTCATTATCCCCTTCTTCACTTCCGTCTGTGATCGTGATCCTTCCCTGTCCGTAAGGATTGGCATATTCTTCGCCTACGCTGCCCTCAAGTGTCTGTGTGATGTAATTTATAAGGAGCTGGGAATCAAGCATGGATCCTTTCTGGATTACTTCTGCCCCATCAAACATGGTATATCCGTCACCGTGACTGTTGAGAATATATTTAATGCTCGCAAGCCTGTAACTTCCTTCGGGATCAACGGGCGAATCACCTATCATGACATCCTTAACCCTTCTGTCTCCTTCAATCCCAGTAAACATCCCATTCTCATCCTTGGTACATGAGCTGTCAACAGAAAGATCGATCGTATAAGTCATCCCGGCGACCTGCAAAAATCCCCCGTTTTCATCCGGAAGGCCCTTCGCCCCCCATTCAAGGGCATCAAGTATCTGCTGTCCACTGACATTAATAACACTTAACTCATTACCAAACGGAAAGACATTTATTATATCACCATACGTGATATCTCCCTTGCCTATCGAAGCCCTTATCCCGCCGCCGTTCATTATCGCAACATCCGAATCGGTCAGCCTGAGCATGGCGTCCGCGCATAAGTCTCCCATATTGGTCTCTTTCATTCTTACTATACGTATGGGATTTCCGTTCTTATCCTTTTCCTTGGGATCATTCACTATAAGGTCCACCGATGAATGGGCGACAACCTCATTGGTTATCTCTTCAAGTTCTTCCTGCTTGGCAGTTACCTTATCCGAAATATCATTGTGTATATTGAAGGCCTTATCGGCAGGGATATCATTGGGCCAGCTTAAGATATTTGTTTCGGTTATGCCTCCATCAGCGGATATGTGGCTGTAGCCGATACAATTAAGCTTGGTCCCGACGGCTGACCTTGCTACATCCTCACCATTCTTATTTTGGATCACAAGCTGCCCTGTATCGTGGCTGTGCCCATCAAGCAGCACATCTATACCTGTCGTGTTCTCTATAACATCATAGCAGTTCCATGGATGGCATACATCCTCATTCCCCAGGTGGCCTATAAGATAGATATATTCCGCCCCCTCTTTCCTGGCGTTGTCCACCGCATCCTGGATAGTTTCATACAGTTCTTCTCCGTTTCCTCCGTTTTTGAACTGATATATCTGGTCCCCCTCTTCGTTGCAGAAATAAGCCGGTGTTGATTCAATGATCGTTTCCGGCGTCGTGACCCCGACAAATCCGATCTTCATGCCTGCCGCTTCAATGATCTTGTATGGCTCAAACAGAAGGTCACCCTCCTTATTGAAGTTACAGCTTATATAGGGAAAGTCAGCCATATCCGCAAGCTCAAAAAAACGTTCCATACCATAATCAAAATCATGGTTGCCGGGTATCGCAAGATCATACTTCATATCATTCATAAGGTCTATGATCGCTTCTCCCCTTGTAAGGGTTCCGAGTGATTCTCCCTGAACATGATCTCCGTCATCAACAAGTATGGTGGTATAGCCCTGCGCCTCATAGCCATCCCTTATCTGCTTAAGGCCTGCAAGCGTGAAGCCCTTATCCACCCCGCAGTGTATATCGCTGGTAAAGAGAACCATCACATCCCCGTTCTTCTCAACAGATGCCGGATCCGGCGCCTTCACGTTTTCATTGATATTGACTGTGCAGCCTGCCATTGATACGGTCATGGTCACAGCTACTAATAAGCATATGGTCTTCCTGAAAATGCTCTTTATACCCACCGGTTATCCTCCTTATTGCCTGTTATCCTGCTCCTTCATCATTCTTTTGTTCTTATACATCTCTTCGTCGGCCCGTTTTATTACCATATCAAGGGACTGATCGGCCTGCCTGTCATAAACAGCCATACCGCTTGCCACGGATACCTTCTCTTCCGGACTCAGGCCACTGTCTGATGAATCCGATACCTTCTTGCGGAAGGCATCAAGAAGCCTGTTCCTGCTTTTGTAATCTCTGCCCTGAAGGACAGCAAGGAATTCATCACCACCTATCCTGAATATGGGACTGTGAACATAGATACTGCAGATAAGATCACATGAATTTCTGATATACTCATCACCCATCTCATGTCCGTAATTATCGTTTATGCGCTTAAGATCATTGACATCAAACATCACAAAAGCTATGTCCGTAAGTTCACCATCCTTCATCTTCACGTTAAGCTCATGCTTGTAGTTCTCATATGCGGCCCTGTTTTTGACAAGGGTCATGGGATCCCTGTTAAGAAGCTCTGACAGCCTGTCGTTAAGGGAAGTGAGCTTAAGGTTCATCGCATAAGTCCCAAGGATCCTGTTCAGGGAAGACTTAAAATTCGAATAGATATTTTTCTCGAAGTAATTTAAGTTATCGGCCATTACCATGTAGCCGCAGATAAACGTATCTATATAAAGGGGCATGAACACATATATGTGGTCCTCCCCCGGACCGGGATCCGGTATAAGTCCGTCACTTATGCTTCGCCTCTCCCCTTCATAATGTACGCTGCCATTCTTACCGACCAGCATGTCGTAGGTATCGGAAATAGTAAACTTCGGAAGATCCTTCGTCTCACATTCCCCAAGCTTCTCGATCAGCGGATTTATAAAGATATAGAAGGGATTGCCCTCCTGTCCGTCCCTGGCATAGAAGTATTCCCGAAGGCAGGCCCCCAGGGTTGGATACCTGTCGGATTTAAGTACCGCATTCTCCATGTAGTGTATCCTGCCCGCGCGGAATTCGGCAATGATCGTGTTCTTGGGGACCAGACGGCATACATCTCTCCTTCTCAGATCGTACTCTGTCGTCGTATCACACCCGCAGCTCTCACCAAGAAGGAATTCGCACGGGATATAATGGGAATCCTCCACCTTCTTACCGTCGAATATATCAAGAAAACACTCCGCAGCCCTGCGGCCCATCCTGTCAAATGGCTGGGTAACGCTCGTAAGGGCCGGATAAAAATCCCTGGCCTTGACCGTCCCGTCAAATCCCGTGAGCCTTACATCCCCCGGTATATTCAGTCCTATATCATCTGATACATAGCTTATGAAGTAAGCCGTATTGTCGTTGGCGCACATGATAACATCAGGCAGCTTCTCCCCGTGTGAGTAATTCTTCCTCATGTACTCGGTCGCCGCAAAAACATCCCAGTTAAAGTAAAGAATGTTATCATCACCGAAAGCAACTTCATGCTCCCTGCAGGAATCAATAACGGCACTCAGCCGCTCGTTTGAATCATCGTTATCCTTAGGCCCTGCCAAAAACAGTATATCCTTAAC
>JAILCT010000106.1 GCA_024690425.1 Lachnospiraceae bacterium
CCCTTGGAAACATATAATATTGTTTTCCCTTCCTGTATTGGTAGGATCCCTGTTACAACAATTATATAATACGGTAGATACCATAATTGTCGGTCGATATGCCGGAGAAGCCGCTCTTTCCGCAGTAGGAACTACAGGCAGCTTTACGTTTCTTTTTCTTGCAATCGCGATAGGATTCTCCGGTGGTAACGGAGTCGTAGTGGCTCAGTATTTCGGGGCAGGAGACGAGAAAAATGTGCGATCAAATACTTCCACAGGAATATTGTTCCTAATGGTGCTTGGTCTGATATCTGCTGTTGTTGGGATCGCTGTATCTATACCCGCATATGAACATCTTGTCAGCGTACCTGAAAGCTTCCTTGATCTTACGCTTATCTATTTCAGGATTTATGCAGTAGGACTGATCTTCCAGTTTGGCTACAATATCTTTTCGGCTATCTTAAGGGCAGTTGGTGACAGTGCTGCCACGCTGTATTTCCTGCTTATCTCATCGATCCTGAATATAGTGCTTGATCTTTGGTTTGTTGCAGGACTTCATATGGGGGTTGCGGGTGCGGCAATAGCAACGGATATCTCTCAGGCTGCTTCGTTTATAGCTGCTTATTTCTATATGAGGAGAAAATACCCGATATTCCGCTTTGGATTGAATGAATACAGATGGAACGGATCTTCTGTATCAAAAACCATAAAAGTAGGATTTCCGATATCTTTGCAGCTTATTGTAGTTTCATTTGGACTTACCTTTATCCAAAGAGCCGTAAACGGATTTGGCCAGGCCATGACAGCATCGTTCACGGTTGGTCAGAGGATAGAAATGTATATCAATCTCCCTTTTAATGCTCTTCAGACAACTCTTGCCACTTATGCCGGGCAGAATGCAGGCGCAGGAAAGATCGACCGTATAAAGAAAGGCGCCAGGCAGACCATTATCATATCATTTTTTATGACAATGATAATAGCCGCACTCGTAAGATATTATGCGGGAAACATTGTGGCACTGTTCGGATTAAGCGACCGTGCAGCCGAATACTGCATAGCTCATTTAAGGACGGTTGCCATTATAAATATCGTACTTGCCATGTATATACCACTCTTCGGACTTTATCAGGGAACAGGGCACAGTGCATTTCCGATGATCGTTGCCTGTGTTGCTCTGGGGATGAGGGTCCTTGTCACATATCTCTTAAGGTACAGCCCGTTTCTTGGGCATACGATCATATGGTGGAACGGGATCTTCGGCTTCAGTCTGGGATTTCTTATAACATGGTCGTTCTACATTAGCGGAAAATGGCAAAAGGGCGCCATACTTACCGGAAATGGTGTATCGGAAAACTAATGAACCGGAGGAACAAGATGCAAAAACAGGATGAGAGAGCAGTGGAATCCATGATCAAATGCGGACTGAGCCTGGAGGCCGTATGTGAGAGCTTCCCAAAATTTGATAAATCTGAGATAGAAGAGATGTATAACCGTATCAAAGGCATGGATAACTCCTATGAAGCTCCGGAAATAAAAAGGAATTGTTCGTGATCAAAGAAATGTATGATGTGGATGGATCAAAATGTCAGTGATTGAGAATGCGATAGCATATATACAGGAATTATTCAAAGAGAGCGCCGATGGTCATGGCGTAGATCATACCATGCGTGTTTATCATAATGCGTTAAATATTGCAAAACACTATGATCTATGTGACCTGGAGGTAATATCCCTTGCCGCTCTGCTTCATGATGTTGACGATCATAAGCTATTTAATACCATAAATAATGCAAATGCCCGGTACTTCTTAAGTAGAGAGAACATGGATAATGACAGGATAGAACTTATCTGTAACATCATAAATTCGGTTTCCTTCAGCAAGAATAAAGGTAAGCATCCAGAGTCTCTTGAAGGAAAGATTGTACAGGATGCAGACAGATTGGACGCTATGGGAGCAATAGGTATAGCGCGTACCTTTGCTTATGGCGGAAAGTGCGGAAGAGACATGGATTCCTCAGTTAACCACTTTCATGAAAAGCTCCTGTTACTCAAAGATCTGATGAATACAAAATAAGCAAAAGAACTCGCCGAGAAACGGCACAGGTTCATGGAGCAGTTCCTTTGTGAATTGAATGAAGAAATAATATGAGTCAAATGTCAGAAGACCAGTAACTTAATAAATTCGCAGACATATTGGATTCCTCCGAGTATGTTGTCTTTCTTGGAGGAGCAGGAGTATCTACAGAGAGCGGAATACCTGATTTCAGGAGCAAGAACGGTCTGTATCACAGG
>JAILCT010000110.1 GCA_024690425.1 Lachnospiraceae bacterium
CGGCTGTAATATGCATCCTTGGCTATAAAGCGCTCACTTACAAAGATACCGATATTATGCCTCTCAGCGAAATTATCCTTCTTGCTTCCTGTATACCGGTACCCCATTTCCTCCGCCTTTTTTATGATCATCTCGCGGACGGCTTCGGAAACGCCTTCCTTACCCGTAAGTGCCTTGGACACGGATACCGTGCTGACTCCCAGTTCCCGTGCAACATCCCCCATGGTAACGCTTTTTCTTATCATCCTGCACTCTCCTCGATATTATTATTTGACGTCCTCCGCTAACTTGCGGGTAATTTCCTTAACGGGTATATATTAACACTAATTAATTACTTCATCCATATATTTTAGGTAATTTTAGGTAATTTACTTATATTATCTGTGGATGAACTTTTACTTAATTAATCCCTTTCCCTGTATGGCGTAACTGCTTGAATACATTCTTCTTAAGTTTCCCACACTGTTATACTTCTCTCCTATGATGAATTCCTTGGACCATGTCATAAAATATGCCCAGGGCACGTGTGATTTTGCCAGCATATCAATATCCGGCAGATATCCCACCTCGGCCAGTGCCGCCACCTTCTTATCGGACGTATTCCTTATAAGTTCATCATATTCCCCGGCATAATCGGTTACCTTGTATTCCTCCGGATATACATCCACGGAAACAACATCCACATATTCATCTCCCGGGTAACCCTCGGAAAGCCTGCCGTTCCACACCCAGAGAAGGTTGTCAAGATGATGCTTACCTGTGTAACGCTCAAACATAAGCTTATACAGCTCCCTTGCCGTTTCGGGGCCCTTAGCTCCCCACCAGAACCAGTCACCGTCAGACTCGTGGAAGGGCCTCCACAGCACCGGAATGTCATTATCGCAAAAGGGCTTAAGCAGTCCGGCGATCACATCCATGTCATGGTAGAAGGCTTCCCTCTCGGGGGTTCCATCTGTAAGAACCCTGTCAGCGTCAAAATCGGTATTGGCCGCATAGAAGCTCTTATCCCTGCCACCCATGGGAGAAAACCAGTGGAAGGAGAACGTAAGTATACCATCTGTTGACCCTGCCCACTCAAGTGCGGTATCGAGAGTTCCGCGGTTATCGTATATCTCCTTAAGGCATTCATATGATGCATCATCATAATTTATGTTTGGTGAATATGCTAAAAGTTCAAATCCTCTCAGTTTCGGAAGCTTCCCTGTCTTCTCATGAATATAGGTGACCTCTTCCATCTGATTGGTCTGCGTATGTTGTCCTGTTATTATCGATTTTCCTGC
The DNA here is from genome assembly GCA_024690425.1 of Lachnospiraceae bacterium. The sequence continues at coordinate 1,281 of JAILCT010000110.1, forward strand.
CGTTTCGCTCAAATAATCAAGCAGCTTCACCGCATTCTTCGTTGCATTTTTGTTAACAGGCTTCTGACTCATTCTGTCCTCCTCATCAGGGTTATCTCCGCCGGAAGTTATTATAACTTCCCTACCAGATCGATCAGATAAAAATCACTCGCGCACTCCCCTGCTTCCTCGATAGTCACTGTCAGTGTATGACTCTTCTCATCATTAATTAAATCTTCTGTATATCCGTCATTGCCCCCGGCTGCATCGTCCATTTCACCTGTGTTTGATTCACATTCGTCTGCACAGGTGTATTCTTCGGGAAAGCTGCCGTTCTTACATATTCTGCCATGATACATAAGCGTAGCCATATAAGCCTTGTCGCCCCAGTCCTCGTCAAAATTGGCATCCAGCCTTATACGGTTTTCTTCATCGCCGTCTATGACTGCATACGCAACCGGTGCCGGTTTATTGACCGATTTACGGTACATTAATGCCAGTTCGCTTCCGCTGAATTCAAAAGTTATGGAATCGCCTTCCTTCGAAGCGTGCCAACCGTTCTTAAACACATCCCTGACCTCACTTGACAGCACGAGATCATCACTGGGTTTTTTACTGTCTTCCACATCAAAACCTGTATTTATCCTAAAGGGTTCCATTGCGGGAACATCGTCTTCTGTAAACCCGTTAAGCACAGGGGTTGAGTTTAGCCTGTTATATCTATTTACATCCTCATACCTGTCGGGAGTCATGGCAGGCGGCAGCTGCTGTCCTTCATTTGTTATTCCGGTATCATGACAGTGACCTGCTCCTTCTGCCTTAAGG
>JAILCT010000119.1 GCA_024690425.1 Lachnospiraceae bacterium
TCCCCCAATGAATTCCCTCATAAGGGAGTTTTGGGGAACATCCTCACATGTAAAGCTTACGAAATAATCAAGAAACTTAAGAAGCCTCTTGGCTTCGAGGTACTCGGGATCATCCTTCCCTATCGCAAAGAGCAGCGGCTCTGCGAACTGCTTAAGAACAGCAAGTTCATATATAAGTGCGGAGTTGAACATGGCATCGGCGCTCTCCTGGAACGGAAAGATGTTCTCCTCCTCGCCTTTTCTTACCGACTGCCACATTGCAAGCGTTCCCGAAGCCGAAGTACCTCTCGTCCTGTTGTCCCTTACCATACGGCGGATAAGCCTTGTATCGGTAGTTGATATCCTGTTGTGCTCATCTACATTAAGAGATGTCAGTGCACTGATGTATATCTTGAATTTACTCTCTGCAGGGAGTGCGTAGCTCATCTTCTCGTTAAGCCCGTGGATACCCTCGAGCACAAGCACATCTTCCTCATTAAGGTGCATGCGATCACCCTTGTACTCACGACGGCCTATCTTGAAGTTAAATGTGGGAAGTTCCACTGTTTCCCCGGCAAGCAGCTTCTTCATGTCATTATTGAAGCCTTCCACGTCCATTGCACCCAGACATTCAAAATCATAATTGCCGTTCTCATCCTTAGGTGTGTCTTCGCGGTTCTTGAAGTAATTATCAAGGGCTATCGGATGAGGTACAAGTCCCTTGGCACGAAGCTGTATGCTAAGTCTGTGCGAAAAGCTGGTCTTACCGGATGAAGAAGGACCTGCGATCATAATGAACTTAACATTCTTGCGTTCTGCTATCTGTGATGCTATCTCTGCGATCTTGGCCTCCTGAAGGGCTTCGGATACCAGAACCAGGTCTTCTACCTGTCCCTGGCATATCTTATCATTAAGGGCTCCTACAGTCTCTATATCAAGTGAGATTCCCCACTTGGTAGATTCCTTCATGGTATTGAAAAGCTTATCCTGTGGAACAAAGGGCGGAAGTTCATCCGGCACCTTGCGTGCAGGCATCTGCAATATGAAGCCTTCATCATAAGGATATAATTCATAGAGCTTAACATATCCTGTGCTGGGGCACATATATCCGTAGTAATAGTCATAGAAGCCGTCAATAGAATAAACATTTACCTTGGATGCCCTGCGGTACTTGAACAGCCTCTCCTTATCCTTCATTCCTTCATTTCGAAACAGTTCGATAGCATCATCAAGATCATATGATTCCTTGTTGATCGGTATGTCGGCAGCTACTATCTCATCCATTCGTGCCTTGACCTTCTTAAGGAATTCTTCATCAACCTTAACGGTTCCGTTTATAGATACATATATTCCCTTACCTATCGCGAACTCAACCTTGATCTTCTCCAGTGTTTCGATCCCTGCAACATCCCTTATGGCCTTGATCATTATAAAGGTCGCTGTCCTTCTGTAGGTCTTGTAGCCCGAACGGTCGACAACCGTCTTGAATTCTATCTCACAGTCGGAATTGACTTTCTTGTTAAGTTCCTTAAGCTTGCCTCCAACGCGTGCAAGAACGATATGGGCATTATAGTCAGCCTGATTATCCTTCGCCACCTGCTCAAATATCGTGCCAGCCGGGTATTCGGTAACCTTATCCCCTACTCTGACCTTATACGTTTTCCCCATGCTATGCTCCTTTCTCTGCCTCATCTATTATTATATTTTTATTGTTCACAGTATCACAAACGGTTCTATATCCTTATGGTTATATACCGCAAGATCCGGAAAGTTGCGTCTTAAATACTCTCTTATGTAATTAATGAATATCTTCTCTATTCCGTAATGGCCTGCATCTATCACCGTAAGGCCCTGTGCCAGGCAGTCAAGCCCTTCATGGTGTTCGATGTCGCCCGTTATAAATACATCCGCCCCTGCCCTGACCGCATCACCTATCATGGACTTACCTGATCCCGGACATATTGCAGCTGTTTCAAGCTCGGTGTCAAGATCACCGTATACCCTGACATGCTTCAGTCTGAAACAGTTCTTGACATGTTCGGCGCATTCCTTAAGTGTCATTAGCGAAGGCAGACGTCCCACACGGCCAAAACCTTCCTTAGCTATATCATCCTCGTAAGTAACATTAAGCACCGACCTTCTCTTAAGTCCCAGATCATCGGCGGCCGCATCCGCCATACCCATGACATCGAAGTTGGTATGCATCGCATAATAGCTGATATCATGCCTTGCCATCCTGAGTACACGACGTGTTATGAAATCATCTGAATTGACCTTCTTTATAGGCCTGAAGATGAGTGGATGATGTGTTATCAGCATATCCGCCTGTACCTTGAGCGCACTCTCAATGACCTCATCGGTTGCATCAACTGCTATATATACCTTACGGACTTCCTTATCCTTCCTTCCAACGATGAGACCGACATTATCCCATTCCTCGGCATATGAAATAGGTGATAGTTCTTCTAAAGCATTCATGATGTCCAGGCATTTCATCGGGCTCCTCCAATCATTCACAGGTTGTTATTTAATAACACGTTCTATCGTAACAGGGTTTATTTTATCACTCATGAGTATCGCCTCATCAACCGTCGCAATGTCCGAAGCTATCTCCTTAAGCCTCTCCTCAACCCTCTCAGTCCTGGGGCTGTCCAGGAGTTCATTCCTTATCTCATGAAGCTGCCTTCTCTCATTTCTTAAATAAGCCCGAAGGACGGGATGTTCTTCGTGAAGAAGAATCTTACCGAAACGGTAATACACTTCCCTCTCCAGCTTCATATTTCCATGTATTGCCTTCATCATCGGATAAAACTTGCCATCCTCAAGAACTATATCCTCGGATATTATCCTGTACTGGTTCTCTTCAAGATATCGCCTTACCTTATCTATCTCGGATTGAGGCTGAAGGATCAGTTCATGGATCTCATCACATATATCCTCTCCTCTGCTGAGGATATCTATCATCAGTGGTCCGCCCATTCCCGCAAGGACAATACAGTCAGCTTCATCTTCCTTAAGTTCATTGAGTCCGTCCGAAAGCCTTATCTCTATATCCGGGGCAAGTCCCGCTTCCTGGACATGCTTCATGGCCCTCTCCAGCGGACCGCATCCCACATCCATTGCGATAACATGAGGTGATATATGATTTTTAATGAGGTGGATCGCCAAATAACCGTGGTCACATCCCACATCCGCAACCCGAAGTCCGGGAGTTATAAGGCGCGCCACGGCCTGAAGTCTTTCTGAGAGAGGCATGTGTTATCTCCGTATTCTGTGGATTAACACGGATTACTCCGTGCTTCGCACTCTCGTAATCCTACACACCATTCGCAATCACGTTCTGCTTCGCATCGCTTCTTGCTCATGGTGTGGCAGGTCCTTAATCCTTGTCAACACTTTCAAGCAAGCTTGAGTGTTGCCAAGTATTAGTCCCTTTTTAATCCAAATAGTCCTTAAGTTTCCTGCTTCTGCTGGGATGACGGAGCTTCCTTAATGCCTTGGCTTCTATCTGTCTTATACGCTCACGGGTTACGTTAAATTCCTTGCCCACTTCTTCAAGGGTCCTGGCCCTTCCGTCATCTAAGCCAAAACGGAGACGGAGTACCTTCTGTTCCCTGTCTGTAAGTGTCCCAAGTACCTCAACCAGCTGCTCTTTAAGGAGTGTAAATGCTGCAGCATCAGCGGGAACCGGAACATTATCGTCCTGTATAAAGT
>JAILCT010000134.1 GCA_024690425.1 Lachnospiraceae bacterium
ATGATGTTCCTAACCGATCACGGAGGAAATAAAATGTCTGCAACAGAAAAAGAAAAACTGTCATTGGGTGTTACCGTGAAAAACGCATGGTATGCAATGACCCTGGCATCACAGATATGCCCGGGTATTATTGTACACTCATTTTTTCTATGGCTGATAGGCCATGGTGAATGGGTGTTTTTTGACGGTGTCTTTATGAGAGTTATTGTAAATGGCCTGGATAAGGATCTGGGATTTGATCATATCATAAGATTCATCATAATAAGCGGTATTGTTTTTGCGATGACCGCAATATATTCGAATTATGTCGAAAATGTGGTTTATCCCCTTGAAACAAACAGGCTCTTTGGAGGCATATATAAGAAGCTTTATGCCAAAGCCAAAAATGTCGAGCTTAAATGCTATGAGGATCCTGATTTTTACAACCGCTATACCATGGCAATGGATGGCGCGGAAGAAAAGATAACGGCCGTAATAAGAGGAACGCTGGGCGCTGGTATAGGAGCGGTTGCATCTGTGATCGTATTCTGGCTTATGTATGAGATAGATCATTATGCCATGCTTTTCATTATTTCCCCGCTCCTTGGCAACTTTCTTTTCGGTAACCTAAAGAACAGATATGAGTTCAAACGCTATCAGGACCAGGCTCCCAATGACAAGGTTCTTAACTATGTCGGACGTATGATGTATCTGCCGGACGGAGCCAAGGAAATAAGGTTGTCTGAGGTTTTTTCACTGTTTAAAAAGCAGTACAGGGAGGCAACAGATAAGAATGTCAGGGTTGCCGTAAGATACGCATTTGCCAACTGTTCATACAGTTTCCTGAGGATCATGTTTACCTTCACTATCATTTTTGAGGGTGTTCTTCTGTATGCTATTTACAGAAACAGGGTGAGCGGAAGCGTAAACCTGCCAGAGCTGACCATTATGACAAGCCTTATGGTTGCCATGGCCTGGATCCTTATAAGGGTTTTTGAGAATGTTATGCAGGTACTTAAGAACGGCATGTTCATAAATAATCTCAGAAACTTCCTTGAATATAAAGAAACTCTTCCCGAGGATCAGGACGGTATCATGCCTGACATAGAATTTGATTCACTTGAGTTTAAGAATGTATCTTTTTCATACGGTTCCAAGGAAATAATTAAGGACCTGTCTTTTACCATAAAAAGGGATCAGACGGCAGCGCTTGTGGGACATAACGGAGCGGGTAAGACCACGATAATAAAACTCATGCTCCGTCTGTATGATCCGGATTCAGGGATTATCCTTTATAACGGCAAGGATATTAAGAAATATAATCTTCGGGCCTACCGTGAGGTATTTGCAACAACCTTCCAGGATTTTATGCTTTTTGGCATGACTGTAAAGGAGAATATCCTTATGGGAAGGCAGTATGACGATGAGGTGAAAATGGTTACCGATGCTCTTAAGAAGGCAGGGGTTTATGATAAGGTAATGACTCTTGATAAAGGCATCGATACCATGATGACCAGGGAATTTGATGAAAAGGGTGCTGTCCTTTCCGGAGGTGAGAGCCAGAAGATAGCGGTTGCAAGGACATTTGTAAAGAACGCTCCCATGAAGATATTTGACGAACCATCAAGCGCCCTTGATCCCATAGCCGAGTACGAGCTCTTTAAGAATATCCTGAGGGAAGCTAAAGACCATACCATGCTCTTTATCTCTCACAGGCTCTCTTCAGTCAAGGACTGCGATAAGGTATTTATGCTTGAGAGGGGAAAGCTTATAGAAGAGGGAACCCATGCCGAGCTTATGAGATTAAACGGAAACTACGCGGCAATGTATAAGAAACAGGCTATGAATTACATGGCAATCGATCATGAGGAGGGGATGGTACTGTGAACGATCAAGATAAGGCAAAGACCAAACAGTCCATTAAACAGGTCTTTTCCAATAACCTCTTTCTTTTAAAACTCATATATAATGCATCACCTTCTCTTGTATTGTATCAGGCCATTGATTCCATGAGGAATCAGGTGTCGATCTTTGTGGAACATACCGTTCTTATAGGATATGTTCTGGAAGCGGCAGAATTCGGATATCCCTTTAAGAAGGTCGCGGCAATAATACTCATCATTGCGGGTGCCATAACTCTCGGCATGGTGTTTACGGTCATTGCAGGTGACTTTGTGGCTGAGAAGGAGCGGCCAAAAGCCCGGGAAAAAATAAAGATGCTTCTATATGATAAGGCTAAGAACATGGATCTTGAATGCTATGACGATCCGGAGTTTTACAATGGCCAGGTACTGGCCATATCAGAGGTTGACAAGCAGATAGACAGGGTGATTGATTTTGTAAAGAATGTTCTTGGCGGTATCACGGCATTTATCTGCACCGGTGTGTTTTTTCTTATGAAGGATACGGTGTCAATGGTATTTGCGGTTGCCTCATTTGTCCTTACCATTATTTTCGAGAACATATACAATAAACAGAATTATCTTGTAAAAATTGAAGGCATGCCTTATACAAGGAAGCGTGATTATATAAAGAGGATCTATTATCTTAGCGATTATGCCAAAGAGATAAGGCTGAATCCGGATGTTTCGGGGGAACTTTTCAGGGAGTTTGAAGAGGCAAACGATGAGGTGTATAAGATCGAAAAGAAATATGCCTTTAAGAAGTGGATTCTCGGATTTGTTAAGAACTATCTGTGCAACGACATGTTTTATACGGTGATCTTTATAGGTTATCTTGTTTATCAGGCGGCCGTTCTTCACAGGCTTTCATACTCCACCGTAGCCATATTGTTCGGTTCCTTCGGAAGGATGAAGGAGAGCATGCGGGTCTTCTCGGAATCCTATCCGTATGCCTGTGAGACAAGCCTCTACATAGGCAGGATAAGGCAGTTCTTAAGTTATGAGTCAAAGATAGTGTCTGAAGAGAACCTGATACCTTCAAAAGAAGCCAAGGATATAGAACTTAAGGATGTTTGCTTTGCCTATGGTAAGAATGCCGATATGCTCATAAAGAACTTGAACCTTCATATAAGATCCGGGGAGAAGATCGCTCTTGTGGGTTATAACGGCGCAGGCAAGACAACCCTTGTCAAGCTTCTTATGCGGCTGTATGATGTGCGCTCCGGTGCTATAAATGCGGACGGTAAGGATATAAAGCGATACGATGTAAAAAAATACAGGGAGACTATTGGAACTGTCTTCCAGGATTTCCAGATATTTGCGGGAAATATTACCGAGAATGTCATCCTTGATACGAAAGATCATGCGGACGATGGCAAAGTCATACAGGCCCTTAAGGACAGCGGCCTTATGGGCAGGATAGAGAGACTGAAAAATGGACTTGAGACTGAGCTTACGACTGAGTTCTCAAAAGATGGAATAAACCTGTCGGGAGGCGAAAGCCAGAAGCTTGCAATAGCAAGGGTGTTTTACAAGGATGCCGGTCTTATGATCTTAGATGAGCCTTCAAGCGCCCTGGATCCCATAGCGGAATACCAGCTTAATCATGCAATGCTGAAGGCAACCGGTGATACAACAGTCATCTTTATATCACACCGCCTTTCGACCACACGTATTGCAGACAGGATCATAATGCTTGAAGACGGACATATCGTTGAGGAGGGAAGTCATGACGACCTTCTTGCACTTGGAGGAAAATACGCAAGGATGTGGAAGGTTCAGGCGGGAGCGTATATATGAAGATCATTGTAAGTGCCTGTCTTTTTGAGCAGCAAGGCAGAAAACGGAAATAAAGTATTTAATGATGTGTCGGAGGAAATAAACATGAAAACAATAGGCCTTATAGGCGGAATGAGCTGCGAAAGAAGCCCTTGGCAGTACTTGACAAATTGTTTCAAATCCAATAATATATCAAACAGATATATCAATATGATATATTATTGGAGGTGTGATCATGAGACAGAAAATCAGAAAAACGATGCTTTTCGTTTCTTTTCTACTGTTCCCGTTAACGATATGGTGTTTCTCGCCGTACCTGATCATTCAGGCTGCTTTTGAGCATATCGTGAACGGGAGTTTTATCGTGTTTGTATCCATGCTTGTGCTGTCTATGTTCTTTGGACGCGCATGGTGCGGATATCTCTGTCCGGCAGGAGGACTTCAGGAATGTATACTTCGTATAAATGATAAACCCTCAAGGCAGGGCAGACGGGACCGGATCAAATATGTGATCTGGATTGTTTGGATCATTGTTGTCATCGTTACATTTATCCTCGGTAAGAATGATGTGTCAATAAATCCGTTTTATATGACGGATCACGGCATCTCTGTTTCCGGTATATATAATTATGTGATATACTATGGCGTGCTGCTCATACTTGTACTCCCGGCACTGATCCATGGACGCAGGGCAGCCTGTCATTATATATGCTGGATGGCACCGTTTATGGTGATTGGAAGTACAATAGGAAGATGGCTGCATTTTCCTCAGCTTCATATAGAGGAAGATAGAGATCAATGCGTCTCATGCGGCAAATGCAGCAGAGTCTGTCCTATGGGCCTGGATGTAAAAAAGATGGTATCGGAGGGAACAAATTCCGGATGCACGGAATGTATACAGTGTGGAGCCTGTGTGGATGAATGCTCGAAAAAGGTGCTGAAATACAGGATGAAATGGAGATAAGGGTATGGCGAAAGATAAAAAAATAGATCAGGTGATTTTGGGACTTTTGTTTCATGAAGACCTGACCGGATATGACATAAAAAAGAGGATCGACGGGGCGATCAGTTTCTTTTGGAAAGGGAGCTTTGGGAACATATATCCGGCACTTTCCGATATGGAAAAGTCGGGTCTTGTCGAAAAACGCCGTGCAGATGACGGCAGCAGGCGTGAAAAGATCCTGTATCACATTACTGATAAAGGGATTGATGTCCTGAAGGAATGGTTGAATACAGAGCAGGCCGCAAATGACCTGAAATATGAAACCCTGCTGAAGCTGTATTTCGGCGGAGCTCAGAATAAAGATGCTGCTCTTAAGAATATCCGGCATTTTGAGGAACAGGTGAGATCGGATCTGGCTGTTTTGAAGGTATACAAGGGAAACCTGGAAAAGGTGATGGATCAGAAGGATCATATTTATTACTATCTGACGGTAACTTTTGGGATAGACACATATGAAGCTTATCTGAAGTGGTGCGTGAAGGCGAAAAAGATACTCGGAGGCTTGGAAGAAACAAGTATATGATCATCAATACAGGACAAAGAACGGATATACCGGCATTTTATGCCGAGTGGTTTGCTGGCAGGATAAAAGAAGGCTTTGTCTGCGTTCGTAATCCATACAATCCGGGTCAGGTAAGTAAATACAGGCTGGACCCTTACGTGGTCGATGTGATAGGCTTTTGCACCAAAAATCCTGCTCCTATGTTTCCTTATATGTATTTATTAAAGGATTTCTGTCAATACTGGTTTGTGACACTCACATCTTATGGTCGGGATATTGAACCTACTGGTCCGGACAAACATCGCCTGATAGAGGATTTTATAACGTTATCGAAGCTGGTGGGAACAGATTCGGTCGGATGGAGATATGATCCGGTTTTTTTGTCTGAAAGATACACCATGGAATATCATCTGCA
>JAILCT010000137.1 GCA_024690425.1 Lachnospiraceae bacterium
GTTTTCGGTACCGTTAATTACACATGGAAGGAAGCCTTCGCGGCCAACGGGAACAGGCTCTTTTCAACGGACGGGCGGGAGTGTGATTTTGCCGATACGAAGATAACGACGGCCCTTACCTTCCTTGATGAACTGAATTCGTTAAATGAAGGAAATAAGGATAATGCCAGGTATTTTACGAAGGGAAATGTGGCCTTCCAGCCCATGTATTATGCAAGCTACCGTGACTTTGTGAAGAACCCCTTAAGGGAGAGCCTGTATGAGGACTTCGAGATGACATTCCTTACAATGCCCGCGGGATCCGAAGGAGACAATACCTCCATACTTGATACCCTGTGTGTGGGAATGTATTCAAAGAGCAGGCACAAGAAGGAGGCCTGGGAATTCATAAAGATGCTAACAACCGACGAAACGATCCAGTCGGAGATATTCAAGTATTCGGAAGGCTTATCGCCCTGTCGGGATATAACGGAGAGGGAGCTTAAGAAGGAGCTTGAGGACAGCGCTCCGGGTTCGCAGAACATAAACATGGATGTTGTGCGGCACGCGATGGATACGGCCGTGCCCAAGTACGCCTTCTACGGGCAGGATGAGGCGGAGAGTGCGGTTGAGTACGCGGTGAATGAGATCCTCTCCGGAGAAGGAAACATAAGGATGGAGCAGGTTATACAGGATAGGAAGATAAAGGGGATATTGAGTGGGGAGTAGTGGTACCCCTTATGATCAATATGACATTTGTCATATTATCGGGTGACATTTGTCTTAAAAAGAGATGATATTTGTTTGAATAAAGTAATGACGTTTGTGACTGTTGCAAACGTCATTATTTTTTTATGCTTATCCCGGAAGCGAAAACAAAGCCTTGATTAAGAAAGGACGTGAGGCTATGGATAACAATCCCTTTATCCTTCAGATGAAAGGAATAACGAAAGAATTTCCCGGAGTAAGGGCGCTCGATGAGGTCACCTTAGAGGTACGCAGGGGAACGATACATTCTATATGCGGGGAAAACGGAGCGGGAAAGTCAACCCTTATGAAGGTTCTCTCGGGAGTATACCCCTACGGTGAGTACAACGGAGATATCTTCTATCAGGGGAGGGAGATGAGGTTTAAAAACATCAAGGAATCCGAAAGCGCCGGAATAGGAATAATCCATCAGGAGCTTACGATGATCCCGGAGCTCTCGATCACAGAGAACATCTTCGTGGGAAACGAGATTACAAGGAAGGGCCTTATAGACTGGGACGAGGAAAGAAGACGGACCAGGGAGATACTTAAAAGGGTTGGCCTGACACTTGATCCTGACATCCTTATAAAACACCTGGGAGTAGGACAGCAGCAGCTTGTTGAGATAGCAAAGGCACTCTCCAAGGATGTGAAGCTCTTAATACTTGATGAGCCGACATCGGCCCTTAATGAGGATGATTCAGAAAACCTTCTTAACCTGATGCTTGAACTTAAGAGCAACGGCATAACCTGCATCATGATCTCACACAAGTTAAATGAGATCGCAAAGGTTTCGGATGCAGTGACGGTCATAAGGGACGGACAGACGGTTGAACACTATGAGGTTGAAGCAGGAAAGGTTGACGAGGACAGGATAATCAAGGCCATGGTCGGAAGGTCGATAGAGAACCGGTACCCCGAGCATGTGTCAAGACCGGGTGAGGTTGTATTTGAGGTAAACGACTGGACCATAGAAGACCCGGAGGTTGAGGGTAGGCTCGTATGCAAGCAGTCATCCTTCAATGTAAGAAAGGGTGAGATCGTCGGATTCGCAGGTCTTATGGGTGCCGGAAGGACGGAACTCATGAGGTCTATCTTCGGAAGGAATTACGGGATCTATCGTGGCGGAACAATAAAGATAGAAGGCAGGGAAGTAAATATCCCGAATGTAAGCTCGGCAATAAAGCACGGGATAGCCTATGTGCCTGAGGATCGTAAGAACTTGGGACTAAACCTTCTTGATTCCATAAGAAAGACGATAGTTTCCGCAAACATTGAAAAGATATTAAAGCACGGGCTGATTGATTTTGACGAGGAATTAAAGGCGGCGGGCGAATACAAAAAGGCGGTCGGCATAAAGGCTGCGAGTGT
>JAILCT010000156.1 GCA_024690425.1 Lachnospiraceae bacterium
CAGGGCTTTGAAACCGTGGAATACCATCTTGTGAATGCATCCGACATACTTAACAGGATACAATATTTTGCCGATTCCGTGGCTGATAATGAGATACCGTCCGATGGTCTGGTACTTACTTATGATGATATCGAATACGGAATATCTCTCGGAAGAACGGCAAAATTCCCCAGGGATGCGATAGCGTTTAAATGGCAGGATGAAGTACGGGAGACAAAACTCCTTGAGATAGAGTGGAGTCCCAGCAGGACAGGACTTATAAATCCCGTAGCTGTATTTGAGCCGGTCGAGCTTGAAGGTACCACGGTACAGAGGGCAAGCGTACATAATGTCAGTATCGTTAGGGAACTTAAGCTTGGTATAGGTGATACGATAACCGTATATAAGGCAAATATGATAATCCCTCAGATCGCAGATAATCTTACAGGGAGCGACAGTGTTAAGATACCGGAAGAATGCCCGGCATGCGGCGGAAACACACAGATACGCAAGATAAACGATACGGAAGCGCTGTATTGCCTGAATCCTGATTGCCCGGCCAAGAAGATAAAGCTGTTTACATTGTTTGTAAGCCGTGATGCCATGAATATAGACGGATTATCGGAATCAACGCTTGAGAAGTTCATCGGAGAAGGGTACATACATGAATTCGCGGATATTTTCAGGCTGTCAAGGCATAAGGATGAGTTATGTAAACTTGAAGGCTTTGGTGAGAAATCATATAATAATCTGATAGCTGCAATAGATACTGCAAGGACAGTTCAGCTGCCAAAACTTATTTACAGCCTCGGGATCTTAAATGTCGGGTTGTCGAATGCTAAGATTATATGCCGAGAGTTTGGTTATGATATTGATAAGTTAAGGAAGGCAGATGTTGAGGAATTAAGTGCTATAGACGGTGTTGGAGATGTTATAGCGGGAAGTTTTGTGGATTACTTTAAGGATGAGAAGCATAACCGCGAACTTGATGAACTCCTAAATGAACTTACGATAGAGATACCCAGGCTTGATTCATCAAATGAAGCCATAAACGGTAAGACCTTTGTGATAACGGGGTCTTTAGAACATTTTGAGAACAGGAATGCACTCAAGGAACTTATCGAGAGCAAGGGCGGCAAGGTCAGCGGTTCAGTGAGCGCCAGGACGGATTTTCTTATAAACAATGACATCAATTCGGGTTCGTCGAAAAATAAAAAAGCCAAGGAATTGGGTGTTAAGATAATAACAGAAGATGATTTTATCAAAATGACAGAATAGAGACAGAAGGAGATAATATCATGCCGATCAAGGTAAAGAGCGATCTTCCGGCTCAGAGGATCCTGGAAGATGAGAATATTTTCGTTATGGATGAGAACAGGGCTATGCATCAGGACATACGTCCGCTTAAGATGCTTATCCTTAATCTCATGCCAAATAAAGAGGTCACGGAGACACAGCTTCTGCGCAAGCTCTCCAATTCACCGCTCCAGGTGGATATCGAGCTCCTCCAGACAGCTTCATATACACCGACTCACGTAGATACGCATCACCTGGATTCGTTCTATATCACCTTTGATCAGATAAAGGATGAGAAGTTCGACGGGCTTATAATAACAGGAGCCCCGCTTGCATATGTTAAGTATGAGGATGTTGCGTACTGGGATGAATTATGCAGGATAATGGACTGGGCCGAAAGACATGTGCATTGCACATACTATCTGTGCTGGGGAGCTTTTGCAGGTCTGTATCATCACTATGGGATAATGCATGAATACTATGAAGAGAAGCTGTCGGGAATATATGAGCATAAGGCACTTAAGCCGAATGCTCCGTTATTCAGAGGATTTGATGATATCTTCTATGCGCCGCATTCGAGGGAGATCTATGTAAAACGTGAAGATATCGAGAAGGTACCGGAACTTGAACTTATGGCTTATTCCGACAAGGCGGGAGTTACCATCGTCAAGACGGAGGATTCACGTAAGTTCTTTGTGCTGTGCCATCTTGAATACGACGGAAATACGCTTAAGAATGAGTTTTTCAGGGATCTTAACAAGGGGCTGGATCCCAAGATCCCGGAGAATTATTTCCCGAATGATGATCCCGACAATGAGCCGATAGTCAACTGGCGTTCAACCGGTCAGCTCCTGTACACAAACTGGCTTAATTATTACGTTTATCAGTCCACACCGTACGACCTGAACAAGATACAGGAAGAATAGAGGATTTATTTGGAGGTTGTTCTTTATTTTATGCGTCCCAAGTGATAAAATATAATAAATTTGCATAATTATTCTTATGAACAGGGAGGGTTCACTGTGAATATTGTCAGAACAAACGATAATTGTATAGGTTGTAACAAATGTATCAAGGTATGCAGCAGTATGGGTGCTAACGTGGCTGTCGAAAAGGGCAGGGGAAACGTTATAGATGTTGATCCCGTAAAGTGTATTGCATGCGGAGCCTGCCTTGACGTTTGTGAACATAATGCAAGGGAATATGTGGATGATGTTGACAGATTTTTTGAAGATCTGAAAAAGGGCGAGAAGATATCTGTGCTTATAGCGCCCGCATTCCTGGCGAATTATCCCAATGAATATGAGAAGATACTCGGAATGCTTAAGAAGCTCGGCGTCAACCGTTTCATAAGCGTTTCTTTCGGAGCCGATATTACTACATGGGGCTATATAAAATATATTACGGAGAATAATTTCTATGGCGGCATATCACAGCCTTGTCCGGCAGTTGTCGGATATATAGAGCGTTTTACACCGGAACTCATACCGAAGCTCATGCCCGTACAGTCACCTATGATGTGTGCGGCAATCTAT
>JAILCT010000197.1 GCA_024690425.1 Lachnospiraceae bacterium
TACTACATAGAAGAGGAATAACAGAACCAGATAACCGACCGTTTTCTCATTGTTTTATGGCCGCATGATAAAATTATGCGAAAATAAGAAAAGCGGGTGGAAAACCAAGAGTTTCACACCCACTTTGTCTACAGTCTGAAAAGACGGTCTAAACCGTCTTTTCTTTTACTTTATCGGCTTGGCTCCGGCCTTCTCCTGGAGCTTCTCAATAGTCTGTTTCCACTTACTCTTGGGCTTGGCTTCAACTTTCAGGCTCGGTCCGTGCAGACCCTTGACGTCTACCATGTAGATCCCGCTTACAGAGGCCTTGACCTCTTTCTTAACGGGTACCAGATCGAAGATCTTCTCATCGCATATAAGAGACATTACCTGCGGTCCTATCTTAGCCTTTACTATCGGAAGCTTGCGGCCCCTTAAGAGCTTGGGAGTCTGTTCAAGTACCATGGCGGGAAGTCCCGCATCCTTGAGCTTCATCCGCTTCTTGTCTATGATCAGCATCGAATAGGTCTGCTTGGTAGCTTCTATCTGAGCTTCCTGCTCAGCCTGCTGCTTCTGGGCTTTCTTACCCAGAAAGTACAGGGCCACGATGACGCCAATCAACACGACAGCGATAACTATCAATGTAATTGTAACCGGTGACACCTCACACCTCCTATTTAATTATTCCAATAAATCCCTGTTATTCTAACACAATATATCCGGGGCATGCAACAAAATCCTTTAAATCCTGTCATCCTTGTGTTATAACATATATTAGTTGTTTTTTGAGGAGTAATATTATGAAGAAATACAGAGAACTGGCTACTGTGATCGGCGCCTGTCTGCTGCTTGGCGGCTGCAGTGCTTCCGCCCCTTCGGTGTCAGCAGATAATGTGGCACAGGAAATAGGAGCGGTAGAGGACATACTAAACAGCATCGATCCTGATGAATATATAGAACTGGGACAATATAAGGGACTTAACGTTACCAGGATAGAGACCGGGATAACGCCCGAGGACATAGAGGCTGAGTTCAAGGAGAACCTTGAATATCTGCTGAAACCGGAAGAGGTCACCGACAGGGATGAGATCAAGGAAGGTGATACGGTAAATATTGATTTTACCGGTAAGATAGACGGGGAGGAATTCCAAGGCGGAAGCGCCAAAGGATATGATCTGACTATAGGTTCAGGTCAATTTATCGCAGGATTTGAGGAAGGCCTCATCGGTAAGAAGGTCGGAGAAGAGACAGCACTTGATCTTACATTTCCCGAGAATTACCCCAATGATAAGGGACTTGAAGGAAAACCGGTTGTATTTGAGGTATCTGTCAATTCCATAAAACGTACCCCCGAACCTACCGATGAAAATATAAAGGCAGCAACCGATGGTAAATTCGCAACGATCGAGGAATATAAGAAGTCAATAAAGGAGAACCTTGAAAAGAGTGCGGCTGACTATGCCGACAGTACGATGTACAAGGATCTGTGGACACAGGCTGTTGACAATGCAAAGCTTAAAAAGGACATCCCGAAAGAACTGACTAAGGATAAGATGGATATCATAGCCGAGAATGCAAAGTCATATGCCAAAATGTATGGACTTGACTGGGAAGGATATCTATCACAGGTTGTTGGCAAGACCCAGGAGGAATTCGATGCGGAAGCCATGGAGTATGCAAGCAGGGCAGCCAAGGAGAGCCTGGTGCTCATGGCACTTGCAAAGGCCGAAAACATTGAGATAACTCAGGAAGAATTCGATAAGGCAGCCGAGGAATATGTTGAACTGTACAGCTACGGATCGGTTGAAGAATTCTTAAGTTCGGTAGATATAAACCAGTTCAGGGAATATATATTAACATCCAAGATACAGGAATTCCTCGCGGATGAAGCAAATATCAAGACAGAATAGTATATAAATCAGGAAAAGGCAGGTAAGACCATGGAATTAACACAGATAAGGGAATTATACAGGAACAAGGAAGAATACTATGATAAGAAGGTAACCGTAGGCGGATGGGTAAGAAGCATTAGGGATTCCAAGACTTTCGGCTTTATTGTTATGAATGACGGTACGTTTTTTGAACCCTTACAGATAGTATACGGAGACAGGCTGTCGAATTTTGATAAGATCAATAAGATAAATGTGGGTGCGGCCCTTATAGTCACAGGTACTCTTGTTGCAACACCCCAGGCCAAACAGCCCTTTGAGATCCAGGCAGATGAGGTTGTCATAGAGGGTGCATCAACGCCCGATTATCCTCTTCAGAAGAAGAGGCATACACTTGAGTACTTAAGGACAATAACCCACTTAAGAGCAAGGACCAATATCTTTCAGGCAGTATTCCGTGTCCGTTCACTTGCTTCATATGCGATACATAAGTTCTTCCAGGAGAGAGGATTCGTATATGTACATACACCTCTTATAACCGGAAGCGATTGCGAAGGTGCGGGCGAGATGTTCCGTGTTACAACCCTTGATATGGATGAAATACCCAGGACCGAAGAAGGAAAGGTTGATTTTTCACAGGACTTCTTCGGCAAGGAGACCAATCTTACGGTAAGCGGTCAGCTTAACGGTGAGACTTATGCAATGGCATTTAAGAATATCTATACCTTCGGTCCCACATTCAGGGCTGAGAACTCGAATACGACAAGACATGCTGCCGAATTCTGGATGATCGAACCTGAGATGGCATTCGCAGACCTTAAGGATGATATGGTCCTTGCAGAGAGTATGATCAAGTACATAATCAGGTATGTAATGGAGAATGCACCGGAAGAAATGGCTTTCTTCAACCAGTTCATGGATAAGGGACTAATCGAGAGACTTGAGCATGTGGTCAATTCGGATTTCGGGCATGTTACCTATACGGATGCCATCAAGATACTTGAGAAGCATAATGATGAATTTGAATATAAGGTATTCTGGGGATGTGATCTTCAGACAGAGCACGAGAGATATCTTACGGAGAAGGAATTCAAGAGACCGGTATTTGTTACGGACTATCCCAAGGAGATAAAAGCTTTTTATATGAAGCTCAATGAAGACGGTAAGACTGTTGCCGCCATGGACTGCCTGGTTCCCGGTATCGGTGAGATAATCGGAGGAAGCCAGAGGGAGGATGATTACGATAAGCTGCTTGCAAGGATGGAGGAACTGGGTCTTAAGAAGGAGGATTATGACTTTTACCTTGATCTTCGTAAATACGGTTCTACAAGACATTCCGGCTTCGGCTTGGGGTTTGAGAGATGCGTTATGTATCTTACCGGAATGGCCAATATCAGGGATGTCATTCCCTTCCCGAGAACAGTAAACAATTGCGATCTGTAATATTTACATTTTGTTACAATTATGTTAACATAACATATGAGGGGAATTGCAACTTTTAGGGATAAATGCCGCTGACTGTTTTGTGGGGGCATTGCCTTATAAAAGGAGTATAAATGAGAAAAAGGGGTATTTTACTGTTTATGGCTCTTGCTCTGACGGTATTGCCGGCTATGAATACATGGGCGGTTACCAAGAGTGAGGCTCAGGAACAGAAGAAGGCGGCACAGAAGGGGCTGGATGCTGTCAACAGTAATATAAACAGTATAGAGGAAAATAAAGAGGCCGTGGAGGAGGAGATCACTGAGATTGACGCTCAGCTTGTAGATCTTCTGCTTACGGTCGATCTTATTTCAGATGATATCAATTCCAAACAGGCGGCAATAGACGAAGCCCAGGCTGAATACGAGGTAGCCAAGAGCCAGGAGGAAGAACAATATGCTTCCATGAAGAGGCGTATTAAGTTCATGTACGAGAAGGGCGAGAAGAAGTACATAGAGATGTTCCTTCAATCTGAGAGTATTGCCGATATCGTGAACAAATCCGATTATGTTGAACTCCTGTATGAATACGACAGACAGATGCTCCTGAATTATCAGGCGACTAAGGAAGAAGAAGCAAGGATCAGGGAAAAGCTCGAGGATGAGAAGAGTGAGCTTGTTGAGATGCAGAATGAATATGTATCAGAATCAGAGCATCTTCAGGAACTGATAGATCAGAAGAGGAGTACCCTGGCTAATTTTGAAGCAGAGTTATCCGCAGCCAGGAAGAAGGCAAGTGAGTACCAGACCCAGATCAAAAAACAGACGGCCGTACTTAAAGAGATAGAAGCAGCAGAGGCCAAGAAGAAGGCCGAGGAAGAGGCAAGAAAGAGAAAAGAAGCAGAGGCGAAGAAAAAAGCCGAAGAAGAGGCCAAAAGGAAGGCTGAAGAAGAGGGTAAGAAGAAGGAGCAGGATTCCGAGAATAAGGAAAACAGAGAAGAGAATACACAAGGGGAGAATCAGACAGAAGAAAATACCGGAAATAACGATACTACGGAAACACCCCCTGAAGAAACACCTTCCGCACCGGAAGAAAGCAGTTCGCCAAAAGAACCCGCTTCACCCGGTGATTCGGGCAAGGGTAAGGAGATAGCTGATTTTGCCTGCAGGTATGTGGGTAATCCGTACGTATCGGGAGGAACATCCCTTACAAACGGAGCAGACTGTTCGGGATTTACCTGGGCGGTGTATAACAACTTCGGATATTCACTTCCCAGAAGCTCTTATTCGCAGTCAACCTACGGACGGGAAGTAAGCTATTCGGAAGCTCAGCCGGGAGATATCATTTACTACGGCGGACATGTGGGAATATATATCGGAGGCGGCAAGATAGTACATGCTTCTACGGCAGCTACGGGAATCAAGATAAGCAATGCTTTGTACAGGTCCATAATAACGGTAAGAAGGATCGTATAAACTATAAAAAGAGAATCCGGACGAAAGGTCCGGATTCATTTATTTGGAAAACTTATGAATATAATAAGCAAACATTTCCTTCCACAGCTTGGGATGGAACATCATGAGCATGGGGAAGAGTTCAAGACGTCCTGCAAGCATATCAAACATGAGGATAAACTTGGAGAAAACAGAAAAATGCGAGAAGTTCCGTGTGGGTCCGACCATTGAAAGACCGGGCCCTATATTATTTATAGTCGCTGCAACTGCAGTGAAATTGGTAACAAGGTCATTACCGTCTATTGAAACAAGAAGGACAGATAATGAGAAGATTATGACAAAAGAAATAAAGAATACATTTGTTGCACGTACGACTTCGTGCTCTATTGCCTTGTCATCCATCTTGATCTTTTTGATGCTCTTGGGATGAACATAGGAGATCATTTCCTTGATTATGGTCTTTCTTAATATTATAAGCCTCGATACCTTGATACCACCACCGGTTGAACCAGCACATGCTCCGATGAACATAAGGAATACGAGTACAGTCTGGCAGACAGCAGGCCATTTATCAAAGTCAACAGATGAAAATCCTGTGGTGGTTATGATCGAAGCAACCTGAAAGGCGGAAGCCCTCAGGGCATCGAAGGGATTCGCAAATGTACGCATAATACGTGTGAAGATAATAGCTATAGCAATAAGGATAATAGCGAAGTAATGGAGAACTTCCTCCATGGTGACAGCCTTTTTAAACTGCTTAAAAAGTATAAGGTAATAAGCATTAAAGTTGACTCCGAAAAGGATCATAAAAGCAGTAACGACCCACTGAAGATAAGGGGAATAGCTTGTAAAGCTGTCATTCTTGATACCGAAGCCGCCGGTGCCGGCAGTTGCGGTTGATGTACATATAGCATCAAAAAACGGCATACCTCCAAACATAAGAAAGATCACTTCTATGATCGTAAGTGCGAAGTATATGATATAGAGGATTCTTGCTGTTGAGCGTATCTGAGGAACAAGCTTACCGACAGAAGGGCCCGGGCTCTCTGCCTTCATGATATTCATCTGGGAACCGCCGCCTATGGGGATAATGGCAAGAAGAAATACAAGTACACCCATACCTCCGATCCAGTGAGTGAAGCACCGCCAGAAGGTGGAACATTTACTTAAATATTCAACTTCCGGAAGAATGGATGCTCCGGTGGTGGTAAAACCGGATACAGTTTCAAAAAGAGCATCAGTTAAGGATGGGATCTCACCTGTAAGATAAAAGGGAAGACATCCGAAAAAACTTAGGAAAATCCAGCTTAAAGATGTGATAATGCAGCCTTCCTTAAGGTAAAAGACAAATGATGCCGGCTTCCTTAAAGACATTCCAAGACCCAAGAAACCGCAGATGGCCGCCACGATCAGGTAATATATCCCAAACTTTTCCCTGTATATAAGAGAGATGATACAGGGAAGGAGCAGGAGAGCAGCTTCAATCTTAAGCACCTGACCTAAAGTATATCGAACTATCGAACTATTCATTATAATACTCCGTACTGATCTATTTAAGTATATCGACTATACTGTTAAAGCCGGTATGTGTTGTAACTATCATTACCGAATCACCAACCATCAGGCAGTCAGAGCCGCTGGGCATGAATATCTTACCTGCCCTGTTTATAAGGGCGATGATAAGATTATTCTTAAGTGAGAGATCTGCAAGCGTGATCCCGGTAACCTGTGATTCCTTGTCTATCATAAACTCGATGGCTTCAACCCTGTGATCATACATGTGATACAGAGTCTCTATATTCGAATTTATGGAAGCCTTCTTGGCTCTTACATATGCGATTATAGCTTCAGAGGTGATATATCTTGGGTAGACAGTGCTGCCAAGATCAAGCTTACTGATAACGCCGCGGAAATTGATACGGTTTATCTTGGTAATGACTTTAGCCTTGCTTACCTGCTTGGCATAAAGGGTTAAGATGATATTCTCTTCATCTATGCCGGTAAGCGGTATGAAAGCACTGGCTGTCTCTATCCCCTCTTCAAGGAGTAATTCCTCACTGGTGCCATCACCGTTTATTATGATAGCCTTGGGAAGGAGGATACTTAACTCTTCGCACCTCTTCTTATCAGATTCTATTATCTTGACCGACATTCCCATATTCAGGAGGCTGTTAGAAAGATAATAAGCTGCCTTACCGCCGCCTATTATCATGACATCCTTGACCTTATTGCTCCTTACACCGATCTGGGAGAAGAAATCCTTGACACTTCTTCTGGGTGTAACGAAGGAGATTATATCATCACTCAGTATCCTGTCGTTACCTGAAGGTATGAATACCTTGTCATCACGTTCTATGGCGCAGACAAGGATCTTGGTATTGATAATGGTAGAGAGGTCGCATATGCGTACTCCACTGAGCTTGCTCTCTTCAGTGATCTTGAACTTGATAAGTTCAGCCTGTCCGTGGGCAAATGAACTGACCTCAAGGGCAGAAGGCATACAGAGGATACGTGATATTTCCTTGGCAACCTCGAATTCAGGATTTATGATCATGGCAAGACCCAGCTGATCTGTGAGATACTGGATCTCCCTGCTGTATTCGGGTGTTCTTACGCGGGCAATGGTGGCGCAGTTACCAACCTGCTTGGCAACGGTGCAGCATAAGAGGTTAAGCTCGTCAGATCCCGTAACTGCTATCATCAGATCTGCATTTTTGATGCCGGCCTCTTCCTGGGTCTTAAAACTGGCACCATTTCCTTCAACCCCCATTATATCGAAAGTATTGGTAAGTGCTTCAAGGTTCTTGGCATTCTTATCTATAATGGTTATCTCATTGCTTTCCTTACTTAGGATCTCAACCAGAGTCGAACCAACCTTGCCGCAGCCTACTATTATTATCTTAAGTCCCTGCTTGACAGGATTCTTGTGATTGAATATGCTCATTATCTTCCTCCTGAACCATCCACTATAATACCACTTTATCAATAAAAAAGCATTAAATTGTTGTAATTATCGGCAAAATACAAGATTGAAAGAATACATGACTAAGTGTATGATATTACTGTTTATCAAATGTAGTGATCTAAGCACATAAGGGAGACAGAGCATGGATAATGAAAGAGTCATAGTCATTGACTTCGGAGGCCAGTATAACCAGCTTGTTGCAAGGCGTGTACGTGAATGTAATGTATATTGTGAGATATACTCATATAAGACGCCGCTTGAAAAGATAAAAGAAATGAAGCCTAAGGGGATCATACTGACAGGAGGACCAAACAGCGTATATGAAGAAGGGGCCCCAAGCGCCGGCAGGGGACTTTTTGAGATAGGTGTTCCCATTTTGGGACTCTGTTACGGTGCTCAGCTTATGAGCCATGTCCTCGGAGGAGAGGTAAAAAGAGCAGATGCCAGAGAGTATGGTAAGACAAGGACTCTTATAAATTCAGAATCCAGGCTCTTTGAAGGTGTCGGTGCTTCACTTGATCCCAGGGAAAGCTTCGCAGACGTGCTTAGTGATCAGGAAAAAACAAACAGGAGCTTTGATGAAACAAAGACACTGGTGACTCAGGTTTGGATGAGCCATTTCGATTATATATCCAAACTGGCACCGGGATTTACAACAGTTGCATATACGGCCAACTGCCCGGTAGCAGCAGCTGAAGCAGAGGATAAGAAGCTCTATGCCATCCAGTTCCATCCGGAAGTTCTTCATACTCCCGAGGGAACGAAGATATTATATAATTTCGTGAGACATATCTGTGGATGCAGGGGCGACTGGAGGATGGATGCCTTTGTTGAAAAGGCAATAGAGTCGGTCCGTGATAAGGTAGGCGAGGGCAAGGTACTTCTTGCGCTGTCCGGAGGAGTTGATTCTTCCGTTCTTGCGGCCCTCCTGTCAAAGGCCATAGGAAATCAGCTTACCTGTGTATTTGTTGATCACGGACTTCTTCGGAAGAATGAAGGGGATGAGGTTGAAGAAATATTCGGTAAAGGCGACCGGTTTGATCTGAATTTTGTAAGGGTTAATGCACAGGAGAGATACTATAAGAAGCTTGAAGGAGTAAGTGAACCGGAGAGTAAGAGAAAGATAATAGGTGAGGAGTTCATAAGGGTATTTGAAGAAGAAGCCAAAAAGATAGGAAAGGTTGACTTTCTGGCTCAGGGTACCATTTATCCGGACGTGGTCGAGAGCGGTCTTGGCGGCGAGTCAGCCGTTATCAAATCCCATCATAATGTAGGCGGACTTCCGGATTATGTGGATTTTAAGGAAATAATAGAACCCTTAAGGGATTTGTTTAAGGATGAAGTGAGGAAGGCCGGACTAGAACTGGGGCTTCCGAAGAAGCTTGTGTACAGGCAGCCCTTCCCGGGCCCGGGACTGGGAGTAAGGATAGTAGGTGAAGTCACCGCCGACAAGGTCAGGATAGTTCAGGATGCCGATCATATTTATCGTGAGGAGATCAATAAGGCTGTTGAATCTTATAAGGAAGAAACAGGTATCGATCCTGAATGGAAGCCGGATCAGTATTTTGCAGCCCTTACCGATATGAGAAGTGTCGGTGTGATGGGCGATGAGCGTACATATGATTATGCGGTGGCACTCAGGGCTGTAAACACAATAGACTTCATGACAGCGGAAGCAGCAGATATACCTTTCGAGGTCCTTCAGAAGGTCATGAGCCGTATAATCAACGAAGTACGTGGTGTGAACAGGGTATTCTATGACTTAACGAGTAAACCTCCCGGGACGATAGAGCTCGAATGATTTTTTTGTCATAGGGCAAAGCAGATTATCCTCCAAGAGGTAAACTGTCTTATCCTGAAAGAATTAAATAAAACATAAGTAACAGACCTTGAAATAGACTCCCAAATCGTCTTTCCAAGGTCTGTTACTTATGTTTTATTTAATTCTTTCAGGATAAGACAGTTTACCTCTTGGAGGATAATCTGCTTTGCCCTAAAACACAAGTGTATTATTCCATCTCAATCGTCCCCGGGGGTTTGCTGGTCAGGTCGTAAAAGACTCTGTTAACTCCCTTTACTTCATTTATTATCCTGCTCATGACCTTCTGAAGGACAGAAAAGGGAATCTCAGAAGCTTCAGCGGTCATAAAGTCTATGGTCTTGACTGCCCTCAGCGCCACAGCATAGTCATAGGTTCTTTCGTCCCCCATTACTCCTACTGACCGCATATTTGTAAGAGCTGCAAAATACTGATCCGGCATCCAGGGGGGACTGATCCTTCCACTTTTCAGATCCTGCTCGGATATAGGGTGATCATCATTTCCCGACCATCCCCTTCCTTCAACATCCTTTCTCCATTCCTCAGAGGCTTTGTCTATCTCTTCTCTGTAAATGGCATCGGCATCCTGTACTATCCTTACCTTCTCAGAGGTAACCTCGCCTATGATCCTGATCCCAAGTCCCGGACCCGGGAAGGGCTGTCTGAAAACCAGCTTCTTTGGTATTCCAAGCTCAAGTCCTGCCTTTCTTACCTCATCCTTAAAGAGGTTTCTCAAGGGCTCTATTATCTCCTTAAAGTCCACATGCTCCGGAAGACCGCCCACATTATGGTGGGACTTTATCACTGTTGACTCTCCTCCCAGGCCGCTTTCCACGATATCGGGATAAATAGTTCCCTGAACGAGAAAGTCCACAGCTCCTATCTTCTTTGCTTCCTCTTCAAATACTCTTATAAATTCTTCACCGATTATCTTTCTCTTTTTTTCGGGCTCCGTTACTCCCTTAAGCTTTGAAAAATATCTGTCTTTAGCATTTACTCTTATAAAATTCAGTTCGTAAGGACCCTTGGGGCCAAATACTTCCTCTACCTCGTCCCCCTCGTTTTTCCTTAAAAGTCCGTGATCTACAAATACACAGGTAAGCTTATTTCCTATGGCCTTTGACAATAGGACTGCTGCCACGGATGAGTCAACTCCTCCCGACAGGGCGCAGAGAACTCTTCCGTCTCCTATCTTTTCCCTTAAATAGTTGATCTGTTCTTCCACAAAGGAATCCATTCTCCAATCTCCTTTGCAGGCACAGATATCAAGGACAAAGTGTTTGATCATCTCAGTTCCCCTTTGGGTATGCATTACCTCCGGGTGAAACTGAAGTGCATATAGCTTTCTTTTTGTATCTTCTACTGCCGCTATGGGGCAATCCTTTGTATATGCGGTAACAGTAAAGCCCTCTGCAGCCTCTTCTATCCTGTCAAAATGACTCATCCAGCAGATGGCACTTTTTGGCATAAAGCCTAAAAGCTTTGAAGCCGGATCATAGTTTATCTCTGTCTTTCCGTACTCTCCTACCTCCGGCTTTACAACCTTTCCTCCAAGAACATGCATCATCATCTGAGCTCCGTAGCAGAGTCCAAGAACGGGTACACCAATATCAAAAAGCTCCTTTGGGGCTCTTGG
>JAILCT010000208.1 GCA_024690425.1 Lachnospiraceae bacterium
AGGGATGACGGAACGGTGGTCCCGCTGAATGAGGGAGAGACAAGGATAAACGTAACCTCGAAGGAAGGACTGTCTTACAGTATAGATGTTCATGTGACCGGAGAGTGGTAAAACAGCCGGTGAACTGTGAAACAGCAAGAAACGGAGGGCCTATGGATAAAGACACGGCAGGGATCCTTAAGGATGTTTCCGAAGGGAGAATGACGGTTGAAGAGGCTGTTCTCGCACTTAAGAAGCAGCCCTATGAGGATATTGATTTTGCCAGGGTCGACCTGCACAGGAGGCTGAGGCAGGGTACGACCGAGGTGATATACGGGGCAGGCAAGAGCAGTGAACAGATCGGGGCCATAGTGTCAACACTTCTGAAAAACGGACAGACCCCTGTACTTATTACCAGAATTGATAAGGATAAGGCTGAGTCACTTAAGAAGACTCTTGATATAGAATACCATGAAGAGGCCCGTGTAGCGATTGTCGGAAGCATACCCAAGCCGTCCGGCAGGGGGAAGATAGTCGTGGCGACCGGAGGAACAAGTGATATACCTGTTGCTGAGGAGGCAGCCATCACGGCAGAAGTTCTCGGCAATGAGGTTGTACGCCTGTATGATGTGGGAGTAGCCGGGCTTCACCGTCTTATGTCCCATCTTGATGAGATAATGAGTGCGAATGTTATCATAGCGGTAGCCGGAATGGAAGGAGCTCTTGCGAGTGTCATCGGAGGGCTGGCTGACTGCCCTGTCATCGCAGTTCCGACAAGCGTCGGATACGGAGCTTCCTTCGGGGGACTGTCGGCTCTTCTGTCAATGCTTAATTCATGTGCGTCGGGAGTCAGCGTCGTAAACATAGATAACGGATTTGGCGCAGGATATACAGCCAGTATGATAAATCATCGCTGATCATAAGGAGGGACTGTTTATGGGAGGAGCTGCCATTAGACTGATATATTTTGACTGTTCGATGGGTGCAGCCGGGGATATGCTCACGGCGGCACTTTACGAACTTCTTGATGATGAAGACAGGAAGATATTCCTTGATACGATAAATAATGCCGGAATACCCGGGGTTACAAGCACCGCAGAGCCTTCCGAGAAATGCGGGATATACGGAACTCACATGAAGGTCCTTGTTGACGGGCATGAGGAAGAGGAGCATGACCATCATCACGATCATGAGGAGCATGAACATCACCACCATCATGAGCATGCGGATATGCATGGTATAGAGCATATTATCGATGATCTTAAGATACCGGATAATGTTAAGGAAGATGCGAAGCAGGTTTACAGGCTCATCGCCGAAGCGGAATCACATGCCCATAACAGGCCGGTTGGTGAGATCCATTTTCACGAAGTGGGAACTAAGGATGCGATCGCCGATGTTGTGTCGGTATGTCTGCTGATGGATATGATAAAGCCCGATAAGGTGATGGCATCGGCTGTCAATGTGGGCAGCGGCCATGTACACTGTGCGCACGGTGTTCTTCCGGTGCCTGCTCCGGCAACAGCCTATATACTAAGGGATGTGCCCATATATCAGGGACATGTAAAGTCGGAACTATGCACTCCCACAGGTGCAGCGCTCCTTAAACATTTTGCCGGGGAATTCACGGACATGCCGGTCATGAGGATAAAGAGTACCGGATACGGTATGGGGATGAAGGACTTCGAGCAGGCCAACTGCGTACGAGCGTTTTTGAGCGAAGGATCTTCGGACAGCGAGAGAGTTGTCGAGTTTAAGTGCACACTTGATGATATGACAGCCGAGATGATAGGATATGCGCAGGATATCCTCTTTAAGGAAGGTGCACTCGAAGTATATACACTGTCTGCCGGTATGAAAAAGTCACGCCCCGGGACAGAGCTTAACGTAATGTGCAAAGAGTCAGACAGGGACAGGATACTTAAGCTCATCTTCAAGCATACGACCACCCTCGGCATACGGGAATATATAAGCAGAAGATACGCCCTTAACAGATGGATAGAAGAAAGGGATACCGTATACGGCAAGGTCAGGATCAAGATATCCGAAGGTTACGGGGTTAAGAAGTCCAAGTGGGAATATGATGATATCGCACGGATAGCAGGAGAAAGAGGATGCTCCGTGGAAGAGATAATTACGGGAATAGGCAATAATGCAGAAGATTGATAATATTATTTCCATAATAATGGTATTTGTGACAGCCATAGGCGTTTCGCAGGCGGTGCATTTAAGCCCCGCCGCGACTGTGTTTCTGGTTGTTGCGGCTTTCGTATTATATGAGCTTATCTTAAATGCGGCAAACAACAATCCTTCGATCCGGACCATGCTCTTTGTAACAAACGGATTCGTGTTCGGATTATCGCTTGCCGTTATTCTTGACTTTAACAGGGGATGGCTGTCTGCTGTCATATGCCTTCTGTGTATGGGTTATAAGTATATGGTCGCTGAAGCGACAGCCACATTTCACTCACAATCAAGGAACTTTTTCGTTATACTCGTCAATGCCTTCTTCTATTCGGCCATGTTCACGGTTGTCGAATGGATGGCGTTTCAGGAGAGCTCGATCCTTTTTGCCATGATCTATATGGTCTCATTTGCATTCTTCATGTGTTCATATGCCGCATATAAGAGCAAGGGACCCGTTAAGCGCAGGTACTCAGGATACGGAAGCGCTGATGGGAACGGCAGTCATGATATAGGAAGCGATTGGAGCCATATCATTAAGAGGACGATAAATTACGGCAGGCTTCTGAAGGATGAATTCGATGATGCTCTTGATAAGTCCGGGGATACGTTTTCGGGGCTTGTTAGGGAATTGAGGAAGAAGATCGTGCCCGACTATGCCGATGAGAAGGAAGAAAGTGATGATATCCGTGATGAGCTCGACAAGTTCAGGCACAGGATCACCGATCTTGCAAGCAGGGAAGAACTGACTGAAAACGAACTGGAGATACTTGACGGGATAATAGAAAAGCTCGACTCGATATATCATGATTATTACAGGAACAACTCACAGAAGCTCGAATACGAGACCAGGATCACTGCTCTTTCGGGCGATCTGGAGATGCTTAAGAATACGATAAGCGTAAGGAAGCAGCGTGAGACCGAAGACAGGATGAAGGAAGCCACCCAGAACAGGAGAAGCCAGGCCCAGCAGGCGAGACGCAAGAGGGAGCGTGAAGAAAGGGAAAAGAGGGAGCAGGAAGAGAAAGCTGCCAGGGAAGAAGAGGAGAGAAAAGAGTGGCAGGAAGAGGAGAAGAGAAGGGCTGAGGATGAGAGGAGAAGACGCGAGGAGGAGAAGCAGCGTCAGGAAAAGAGAAGAAGAGAGAGAAACAGGCGCACTGAGAGCGATGCTTCGGGAGCGGGCAAGGGCGATCAGAAGGTAGCCGGAGTTACTACCAAGTATTTCAAGGGATGCAGATCACTTGACGATCTGTCGCTCAGATACAAGAAGCTGTGTCTTATATATCATCCCGATTCGGGAAGCGGTGATGTTGATACATATATCGAGCTCAAGGACGAGTACGAAATGCTGAAGAAACGCCTGTCATGACACATAAGTTAGTGGCTTGAAGGGGGGACTTACACAAGGGGTTGTGGTTGTGGCTGTTTGGTAAATTTGATATACTTAATGGGTATTTGTGTTTTGAGCAAGAGGAAGAGACATGAGCCGTAATGTCGGGTTTAAGGGACATGTGCGTGGATACGTGCTGTGGCCTTTACTTTTTTCCATATTGTTGATCTTATTCAATACAGGCATGTATTTCCTGGACCGCAGGGCAGGCTTTGTCACTACGGTCTTTGTGGTCATATATATTATTGTTGCACTTGTACTGTATTTTAAGAGCCGTAACCTTGTGATCAATGACTTTGTAAGCTTTGCAACGAGGTATGGCCAGGTCCAGCGTCAGCTCCTTCGGGATCTTGAAGTACCGTATGCACTGCTTGACGAATCAGGGAAGATCATATGGACCAACGAGTCCTTCGAAGAAACCCTGGATGTGCGAAGGGACTGCAGGAAATCGATCACATCGGTGATCCCGTCTATCACTAAAAATCAGCTTCCAGGCATGGAGAACGAGTCCGAAATGATGATAAGGCACGGCGACCGTGACTACCGTATCAGCATGAAGAAGGTATCGCTCGTTTCGATCATGGCGGAATCGGAGATAATAGAATCCTTCGATTACAACAGCTATATCATTGCTCTCTTCATGTTCGATGAGACCAAGATGAACCGCCTGCAGATCGAGAATGATGAACAGAAGCTGTCGGTAGCCCTTATCTATATCGATAATTTCGATGAAGCCCTGTCAAGTATCGAGGAAGTAAGAAGATCATTGATGGTAGCCCTCATCGACAGGAAGATCAATAAATACATGACTTCCTATGACGGTCTGGTCAAGAAGCTTGAGAAGGACAAGTATATAGTTCTTCTTAAAAAGAAATATTTAAAGGAACTGTGTGACAACAGGTTCGAGCTTCTCGAGGATGTCAAGACAGTCAACATCGGTAATGAGATGTCGGTGACCTTAAGTATCGGAGTCGGCGTGGAGGCAGGTTCCTATCTTAAGAATTATGAGTACGCCAGGACATGTATAGACCTGGCCCTTGGCCGTGGAGGCGATCAGGCGGTTGTCAAGACCCCGGACAATATAACCTATTACGGCGGCAAGAGCCAGATGTCCGAGAAGAACACCCGTGTCAAGGCCCGCGTTAAGGCACATGCCCTCCGCGAGATAATAGAGGGTGCGGACAAGATAATCATTATGGGCCATAAGATGCCTGATGTCGATGCATTCGGTTCGGCTGTCGGCGTTTACAGGGCAGCCAAGGCTTTCGGTAAGAAGGTACATATAGTCGTTAACGAAGTCACTACATCCATTCGCCCCCTGTACGAGAGCATGGTCGGATCGGGTGAGTACGAAGATGACCTTATTTTCAACAGCATGCAGGCACTTGAGGCGGTGGATCCTCATACGGCACTTGTTGTCGTGGATGTTAACAGGCCCAGCCGTACCGAGTGTGCAGACCTTATAAACAGATGTAAGACGATAGTGGTACTTGACCATCACAGGCAGGGCTCCGAGAGGATAGACAATGCTACTCTTTCATATATAGAGCCGTATGCTTCATCGGCATCGGAGATGGTAGCCGAGATCCTACAGTATATCAGTGAGGATATTAAGATAAAGCCCACAGAGGCCGACTGCCTCTATTCGGGCATGATGGTTGACACGAACAACTTTATGACTAAGACCGGTGTCAGGACATTTGAGGCCGCGGCATATCTTAGAAGGAACGGAGCTGATGTAACACGTGTGCGCAAGCTCTTCAGGACGGATATGGATGCCTACAGGGCACGTACGGATGCTGTCAGGACATTTGAGGTGTTCAAGGGTGTATTTGCGATATCACTCTTTGATGGTGAGGGCATTGATTCTCCGACCGTAATCGGTGCACAGGCGGCCAATGAGCTCCTTAACATTAACGGTATAAAGGCATCCTTTGTACTTACGGAATATAATAACATGATCTACATATCGGCAAGATCGATAGATGAGGTCAATGTTCAGATCATTATGGAAAGGCTGGGTGGCGGAGGCCATCTTAACATAGCAGGGGCACAGCTTGAGAACACGAGCCTTGAGGATGCCCGCAATCTGATGATGGAGACCCTGGAAAATATGCAGAAGGAAGGTGCGATATAGATGAAGGTGATTTTGCTTGAGGATATCAAGTCCCTGGGAAAAAAGGGAGACGTAGTGGATGTAAGTGACGGATACGCCAAGAACTTCCTCATTACCAAGAAGAAGGGAGTCGAAGCAAACAGTAAGAATCTTAACGATCTAAAGCTTAAGAAGGCCAATGACGAGAAGGTTGCGGCACAGAACCTGCAGGATGCGAAGGATATGGCAGCATCCATAGGCGAAAAGACCGTTGTGGTAAGGCTTAAGGCAGGTGAGGGCGGCAAGACCTTCGGATCGGTGTCGAGCAAGGAGATAGCTGAGGAAGCAAAGAAACAGCATAACCTGGAGCTTGATAAGAAAAAGATAATCATCAACGACCCGATCAAGAGCATCGGAACATACGAAGTAACCGTTAAGCTTCATCCCGAAGTTACAGGTAAGCTCAGGGTGAAGGTTGAAGAAGCGTAGACAGTCTATAAACTTATGGAGGCTGCAGAGTGAGTGATGCAGTAATAAAGAGGATAATGCCTCATGACAGGGAAGCTGAGCAGTCGGTCATAGGCAGTATGCTGATGGACAGGGATGCAATCATGATTGCATCCGAAATACTGAATAAGGATGATTTTTACGAGAAGCAGTACGGTATCCTGTTTACGGCAATGGTCGATCTGTTCAATAATGCCAAGCCGGTCGATATGGTGACACTTAAGGCCAGGCTGCAGGAGATGGATGTTCCCGAAGAAATAAGCAACATGGAATATATGGTGGATATAGTGAACAGCACCTATACTTCCGCTAACATCAGGGAATATGCGGGGATCGTAAGTGATAAAGCGATACTTCGCAAGCTTATCAGGTTTAATGATGAGATAAGCAACGAATGCTACAATCCGAAAGAATCAACAGACGAGATCCTGGCCGAGGCCGAGAAGAAGATATTCAATATCGTGTCCGGACGCAGCGGTGAGGAATATGTCCCGATACGTCAGGTGGTCGTGGATGCCCTATCACACATAAGCGCCGTATCGAAGAATAAGGGTAACGTTACCGGAGTTGCAACGGGATTTACCGATCTTGACTACAAAACAGCCGGCCTGCAGCCCTCGGATCTGGTACTCATCGCGGCACGTCCTTCGATGGGTAAGACAGCCTTCGTGCTTAACATGGCACAGCATATATGCTTTAAGGACAATAAGTGTGCTGTTATCTTTTCGCTGGAGATGAGCAAGGAGCAGCTGGTAAACAGGCTTCTGTCCTTAGAGTCAAGAGTCAATTCCCAGGCCATAAGGACGGGCAGCATGTCGGACGGCGACTGGGAGAGCATAATCGAGGGTGCCGAGATAATAGCCAGGTCCAACCTTATAATAGATGATACTCCGGGTATCAGTATCACGGAATTAAGGTCCAAGTGCCGCAGATATCACCAGGAGCATGAACTGTCGGTGGTCATAATAGACTACCTGCAGTTAATGTCGGGCAACGGCAGGACTGATTCAAGGCAGCAGGAGATATCGGAGATATCAAGATCGCTGAAGGCACTGGCAAGGGAGCTTAACGTTCCTGTTGTGGCTCTGTCACAGCTGTCGCGTGCGGTTGAGAAGAGGGACGATCACAGGCCCATGCTTTCCGACCTTCGTGAGTCGGGAGCCATTGAGCAGGATGCCGATGTGGTAATGTTCCTATACAGGGATGATTACTATAATAAAGAATCGGATAAGAAGGGGATAGCGGAAGTCATCATAGCCAAGCAGCGTAACGGCCCGATAGGAACCGTGGAGCTTGTATGGCTGCCGGATTATACCAAGTTCGCAAACATGGCGAAAAAATAGAGAAGGCCGAAGGCCTTCTCTATTTTTCTTTTCCTGAAATTAATTAATCAGCTTCGATAGCCCCAACAGGACATGCACCTGCGCAAGCACCGCAGCTAACACACTTATCGGGATCGATCTCGAACTTGCCATCACCTGCTGAGATAGCACCTACAGGGCACTGAGCCTCACAGGTACCGCAGCTGATGCAGGAATCACCTATACAATAAGCCATGGCATTACCCTCCTTTTCATCATACATCAGCTAGATTATAACCTAACGGGTCTTGGTTAGTACATGCTAAACTTACTTAAGGGAGGCTCTGCGCTTCCTGATCCCGTCAAGGACTACTTCCTTCTTCTTGATAACCTCATTCTTATCCATTGCGGGGACGCCCTTAAGAGGATAGTCATATCCGAGCTTCTCATACTTGACCACACCCATCGTATGATAGGGAAGGACATCGAGGGCCTTGAGGTTATGAAGGCCTCCGATGAAGAAGCCCAGCTTATAGAGGTATTCATCATCATCGGTATATCCCGGGACAACCACGTGCCTTATCCAGATATCCACATCCTTGGTATCAAGGTATTCGGCGAAGGCAAGTATCCCATCATTGGGCTGTGAAGTAAGCTCTTTATGCTTTTCGGGATCTATATGCTTGATATCAAGCATTACAAGGTTAGTGAGTTCCATAAGCTTATCCAGCTTCTCGATGAAGGCGGTATTGCCCGGCTTAAATGCTATACCGGAAGAATCAATACAGGTATGTACATTATCCTTCTTGGCAAGGGTGAAGAGGTCGATCAGGAAATCAACCTGCATCAGGGGTTCGCCGCCTGTTACTGTAATACCGCCGGTCTTGTAAAAGGGTTCATTCCTTTTATACTGGGCATATACTTCCTCGGGTGTCATCTCTGTTCCGCCTACCATAGCCCAGGTATCGGGATTATGGCAGTACAGGCATCTCATGGGACATCCCTGGACAAAAACAACAAACCTTGTGCCGGGTCCGTCCACGGTTCCGAAGGATTCAAGTGAGTGTATTCTTCCGTTCATAATGTGCTCTCCTTATTCTGTGCCTGTTAACGTCAGGCTCTTATATGGATCGGTCTATTAGATAATTTTACAAAATATAAGATGCAAGGGCAAGCGGGATACTGCATATTTTAAAAATTAATGACTTTTATGGATACGCATAGTATAAAACGATCCGGCACGCATGAAGATCTGCCTCTAAAATAGGATGAATGTCATAAGTGAGAACAGAAATACGCCGGATCGTTTTATTCCCTGTTTAAGGTATTATTTTGCACTGGTTTTTGAGCCGGACGGTTAATACTATAAGTACAGCATCTGTTGACAGTTACGTTCGTGATACGATCATTGTCCGGCAAAGGCTTCCGTCGCGTGTAAGAATAAATTGTTTACGTTAAGATCATCTGTAATGTCTGAGTTCGGAATTATCTACTTTCATGCACTTATGGAGTAAGTGTCTGTGAAAAGTATAATTGACAGCCTTACGGCCAAGACACCTGAAAAATCCAGGTGCAGAGTGGCTTCAAAGGGTAGAAGACCACTGGAAAAAAACTCAAATATGATGTAAAATATATATGAGAAAAGCTATTCTTACGACCCTCCTTTCGTTACCGATTACGAAGGAAGTCTTCGAGGCACATGGTACAACAGGAGAGGCCTGTTTTCAAGGGTTTGAGGGTGATTTTTAAAGAAACGTGATTATCAACAAAAGTCAATGCGTTTGCGGGGTGTGAAAAATGTGAATTTTTGGTGATTTTTCCCAAAGAGCGGTTATTGACTAATCCATTTTATTCGATATACTATATAAGACAAATATTAGGAAGAAAGGATGTGATTCTATGAAGCTCGAGAAGGTTAACGATAATCAGATTCGCTGTACATTAACCAAGGCCGATCTTGCCGACAGGCAGCTTAAGATAAGCGAACTGGCTTACGGAACGGAGAAGGCCAAGACACTTTTCAGAGACATGATGCAGCAGGCTTCATATGAATTCGGTTTTGAAGCCGAGGACATTCCTTTGATGATAGAGGCAATACCCTTATCAGCCGACTGTATCGTGCTGATCATCACCAAGGTTGAGGATCCCGAGGAGCTGGATACCAGGTTTTCCAATTTTGCTCCGTCGGTACATGAGGATGACGGTGACTCTTCAATAGAGAATATGCTCCAGACATTCACCGAGGGTGCCGAGAATGTGCTTGACCTGTTCAAGAGACTTAAGGAAGAGACCGAGAGGATAGCGGCTGACGGCAAGGCACTTCCGGACAAGGGAGCTGAAGAAGGTGAACTGTGCAAGGTATTTTCGTTTACGGATCTTGACCAGATCACGAGGCTTGCACATGTCCTGTCAGGATTCTATACAGGCAGGAGCTCGCTCTATAAGGATGACAGGAACGGTAAGTATCTGCTCTTCCTGCTCAAGTCGAACCACACACGTGAGGACTTCAACAAGGTATGCAATATAGCATCTGAGTACGGTATCATGGAGAACCTTACGGACATGACGATAGCCTACCTTGATGAACACGGCGGCCAGATCATTAAAGATGATGCACTGCAGAAACTGATGTTTTCTTGATCATCTGGGACACGGGGACGGTTTTGGGACACGGGGACGGTTCTACTGTCTTCACTATATGTGTTAGGTATAATAAACAAAGAGCCGGGAGAAATCAATCTCCCGGCTCTAATTAATTGCTTTTATAGTGAAGACAGTAGAACCGTCCCCGTGTCCCAAAACCGTCCCCGTGTCCCAGAATCGTTTCCGTGTTTTACACAGCTGCGATCTGGCCCATAAGTTCATCTACATCCATTCCGTGAACCATTGCAGCTTCTTCGAGACTCTCGCCCTGTGAAGCGGGGCAGCCGAGACAATGCATTCCCATTCCCATAAGTACGGGTGCTATTTCCGGCTTGAGCATAAGAGCCTCACCTATAGTCATATCTTTTGTTATATCAGCCATTATAATATCCTCCTGTTTATTTAATGATGTTTGTTTATTTCACTATCGTAATGTATCATTATTTTTTGCTAAATTCAAGATACATTTTACCAAATATTGTTTGGCAAAATCAAGACAACCGGGGTAATATGCATAATGATAAAGAGGCAGATAAATGAATAACCAAAAACGGGGCATGTGATTTTGTGCAAGATAGACAAAAACCGTAGATTTTATGCGGCTTGTACGTGAAAAAGTACAAGTAATCATATTGACGTGTATACACGATTAACCTATAATTGACTTTGGCACTAAGTGTCCGGTCTAACCCCTACATGACCGGATTAATTTTAAATTTTATAGGAGGCATTCAAATGAGATCAGAATGGAATGGTTTCGTAGGCGGCAAATGGGAAAACGAAGTTAACGTACGTGACTTCATCCAGAAGAACTACACACCTTATGACGGTGATGCTGAGTTC
>JAILCT010000003.1 GCA_024690425.1 Lachnospiraceae bacterium
GGTTTCTTAAGTTCAACCTTAGCCATTTCTTTACCTCCTTTTAGTATTTGATGCCGAATAGAGGTATTCAAAAAAATAAACCCCTTCCCGAAGAAACGGAAAGAGGGTGTAATTATCAACTCTCTGATTCTCCTCGGCAGGCGATACGCTTACGCCCTACGGCACCTGCTGTCTTCGGCATGGTCTGACGACCGTTATTTACAATATCACTCAGCATCGCTTGTGTCAAGTGTTTTTTGAGGACACGGGGACGGTTCTTTTGTCTTCATGACAGAAGAACCGTCCCCGTGTCCTCATGTGGCTGGCACTTCGGGTAAGGCCGGAGCCTCAGGTACAGCCGGTTCCTCGACTTTCTTCGAAGGTGAAGTATTCTGCCCGTTCTGAATATTATGATCTTCGGACGAAGGCGTGATATATCCGTCGGCATCGATCACAGCGTGGTTCGAGATCCCCTGCATGTAATTGAGTATCCATTCACGCTTCTCACCTTCTGCAAGGCGGGTCTTGCAGTTCTCCTGGACACACGGAACAAACTGCAGGGACTTTATCGAGCAGTCGGTGTCAAGAGTAACCTTAAGGTATCCGGTATCTACGGTTTTGGAATTGAACCAGAAGTTGCCCAGGGAATAGATCACCGGAATCCCGTCCACGTAATCGAGCCCCTGCAGGCAGTGGGGATGGGCACCGACTATAAGATCGGCTCCTGCCGCAGCATATTTCTTCGCAAGGTCTCTCTGACTCGCTTCCACAAGATCTGTATTCTCACTCCCCCAGTGGACAAAGGCCACGCAGAAATCCGAATTGGCCTTGGCCTCTTCAATGACTTTCACATATCTTGTTGCATCAAGGGTCCGAAGGACTCCGGGCGAATCGGCCGTTGCTTCTTTTGTATCCGGATTGGCGACACGTTCTATCTGTGTGGCCGCAGTGAATGATATGGTCTTACCGTTAATCTTAAAATAGGCCGGCTTACACGCTTCATCTATGTTCTTTCCGGCTCCCACGAAAGGTACCTTTGCTTCATTTAATATATCAACCGTGTCGATAAGGGCATCAGGTCCATGGTCATATGCGTGATTATTGGCAAGCCCCACTATGTCAACTCCCATTTCATGAAGTATGTTGACATTTTCGGGCTTGCTCCTGAAAGCATACTGCTTATCGGCTGTCGGAGTCCCCCTGTTGCTGTAGGGAAACTCATTGTTGACCATCAGGATGTCCGCAGCCTTGATCCCATCCATTACCCGGGGAAGGATACAGTCATATATACCGCCCGACCGTTCCCTTAAGGCACTCATGTTGGAATAGCTGTCATGGAAGCAGATATCTCCCGCAAAAGCAAGAGTTATCTCGTCGGGTGAGGCTGCATGCATGGAATATATCTTGTTCACATCATCATAGATATCCTCTTCAACAGGCGGCTCTGCCTCAGGCATCTCTTCTGCCAAATCCACGGATACCGATATGACCGACGGATCATCGGTATTCAGTACGATCACGGGAGCTACGGTCGAATCATTGTCCTTCGTGATCACGATGGTATCATTCTCATCATCCCCCAAACCGGCAGACGACATGGCCGTATCAACAAATTCCTCCATCATCTCGCAGCCTGTGAAAGTCATGCTTACGGCAACTATAATAACAATCGACAGTTTTTTTATTCTTGCTTTCATCATCATCATTATCAAACCTTTACACTGTCATCTCCGCCAAGTTCGAAAACACCTCACTAAGTACTTTACACAAAACAAGGGATGCGCAATGCACATCCCTTGAAATATACCATATTATGATCATTTTATGAAGTCTTAATACTTCGCGGTCGAAACCTTCACGCCGGGACCCATCGTAGGTGCGAGCACGATAGACCTTAAATACTGGCCCTTAAGTGTGCTGGGCTTAGCCTTAACGATAGCTTCCATAAGCGTATTGAAGTTCTCTGTAAGCTTCTCCTCAGAGAATGAAGCCTTACCAACGGGAACATGGATGATATTGGTCTTGTCAAGACGGTACTCGATCTTACCTGCCTTGATATCGTTAACTGCCTTGGTAACATCCATTGTTACGGTTCCTGCCTTGGGGTTGGGCATAAGTCCCTTGGGACCGAGCACCTTACCGAGACGACCTACGACACCCATCATATCAGGTGTTGCTACAACAACATCAAAGTCAAGCCATCCCTCATTCTGGATCTTGGGAATGAGCTCATCTCCTCCTACATGATCTGCTCCTGCTGCCTCTGCCTCAGCGAGCTTGTCGCCCTTGGCAAATACAAGAACCCTTGTTGTACGGCCTGTACCGTTGGGAAGAACTACCGCGCCACGGATCTGCTGGTCTGCGTGACGTCCGTCACAACCTGTCCTTATATGGCACTCTATAGTCTCATCGAACTTAGCTGTTGCTGCCTTCTTAACCAGAGCGATCGCATCTGCAGGCTCATATAAGACTGACCTGTCTACCTGCTTGGCTGCTTCTGTATATTTCTTTCCGTGTTTCATTACTGTGACCCCCTATCCTATTCTTCCACAGTAACGCCCATGCTTCTGGCGGTACCTGCGATCATACTCATTGCTGCTTCCAATGATGCTGCGTTAAGATCAGGCATCTTCATCTCGGCTATCTCCTGGAGCTTAGCCTTTGAAAGAGTTGCAACCTTGGTCTTGTTGGGTGTACCCGAACCTGACTTGATGTTGCATGCCTTCTTGATAAGAACTGCAGCGGGGGGAGTCTTCGTGATGAACGAAAAGCTCCTGTCTGCGTAAACCGTGATGACAACGGGGATAAGTACATCACCCTTGTCTGCTGTCTTTGCATTAAACTGCTTGGTGAACTCAACGATGTTTACACCATGCTGACCGAGAGCAGGTCCGACCGGAGGAGCCGGTGTAGCCTTGCCCGCAGGGATCTGCAGCTTAATGTAGCCTTCTACTTTCTTTGCCATTTCTAAATCCTCCTATAATGTGGTCGTGGCGGGAACCATTTCCCTCCCACATGCGCGCCCGAAAGCGCATCTATGTTCCAAACAGGTTAACCTGTGAAACATCAAATCAGTTATCTCTGCTTCGCTATTTCCGCAAAGCTTATCTCTACCGGTGTCTCTCTTCCGAACATCTCGACATTTATCGTAGCCGTCTGCTTGTTCATATCCATCCTCTGGACAACTCCGACAGTATCCTTCCATACTCCGGCAACAACGGATACCGTATCGCCTTCAACAAAGTCAATATATACGTTCTCCGTCTTGATCCCGAGCGGCTTCATCTCAGCCTCGGAAAGCGGTACCGGCTTACTTCCCGGTCCCACGAACCCCGTTACTCCTCTGGTATTCCTTACCACATACCAGGTAACATCGTTCATTATCATATTTATAAGAACATAGCCGGGAAACATCTTCTTGGCTGTTGTCTTGCGTACACCGTTCTTAAGTTCGGTAACATCCTGCATGGGAACCCTGACCTCAAGGATCTCTTCTTCAAGATGTCTGTTTTCTATGGCCTTCTCTATATTGGCCTTAACCTTGTTCTCGTAGCCCGAATACGTATGGACCACATACCAGTTAGCTTCGGTACTGTTGTTAGTCTCTGACATATCCGACCTCCTTACAGATTTATGATGAAATCAATGCCATACTGAAGACCCATATCAAGAACAGCGATAATAAGACCGACAACAAAAGAGATCAGAACAACTGCTATGGTCTGTTTCCTTACTTCATCCTTATTCGGCCATATTATCTTCTTATATTCTGCCTTCAGGCCCTTGAACCAGCTTCCGCTCTTCTTGGCGGCATTCTCAACTGCATTCGTATTATCTGCCATGATAACTCCTCTTTATTTGGTTTCCTTATGCATTGTATGTCTCTTACAGAACCTGCAATACTTCTTGGTCTCCATCCTGTCGGGATGAGTCTTCTTATCCTTGGTTGTGTCGTAATTACGATTCTTGCACTCTGTACAGGCAAGTGTGATCCTTGTACGCATTGTATGCCTCCTTAGTATTAAAAACTACAATCGTGACAGCAAGCTCAAATGTCACGAATTATCGAACAAAAAAATAAGAGCTGATGCTCCCGCCCGAGTATAATAACATATGGCCGACCGCACGTCAATACCTATTTTATGCAAGTCCGCCCTATCATCTCACCCATTATGACAGGTGTCTCTTTCGAGGAATCCACAAACTCCTTTATATCATCCCTGAGTCCGGTCCTTCCCTGCGGAATGAGCAGGATTATAGTGGAACCGCCGTACTCAAAATGCCCTTTTTCTTCTCCCCGGCACACCAGAGCGGAGGCTTCTTCCTCATTTACGATCCTTCCGACAAGCATGGCACCGACTTCCATCTGAACGCATCTCCCGAAATGATCGGTGTCAATGACAGAATAGTCCCTTGTGTTTTCGATAAAGACAGGATATTCAGATAAGGCAACCGGTCTTACAGTATGATACAGTCCGTCAATATGCCTGTTTTTATACTTCTTTCCCGAATCAAACCAAACGTATCTGTGATAATGATCCACACAGAGTCTGAAGATCATGGCATATCCGTTCTTAAAATGATGTGCAAGCTTTTTATCATGAAGGAGGCTGCCTATGGAAAACCTGCTCTGTTTTACGTCAAGAACCGTATCGTCACTGATCTTATACACGCTTAGCAGGCCATCGCAGGGAGATACAAGGGCATTCGGATCTCTGTTGATGATCCGCATTCCTTCCTTTATCCTTCTGCAGAAAAAATCATTAAAGCTTCCTATATCATCAAGTTCATAATCTTCAAGGCGGATCGAGTGATTTTTCGCAAAAGGCCCGATCAGTATCCTTGAAAAGCCACTGTCAAGAAGACGTCCCGACAGATCAGATACCGGTTTGCTCACAAGAGGCCTGAGAAGGATCCTTCCGGGTATTGTTTTATACAGAAAGTCAAGTATGTTCATGCCCATACCGTAAACGCCACTATAAAGGCGATAAACTCTATAAGACCTATGCCTACCATCACGGCAAGTCCCACCTTGCCCGGTTTTCTGACCTTGACATTAAGAAGGAACGCCATTGCCACCACAAGCATGACCAGAAAATAAATTCCGGTAAGATCCCATCTGGTCGTGTAATGGAGCAGCATCACAAGGGGAAATATCAAAGCCGCGGAAGTTACGGGAAGTCCTATGAAGTATGTGATCCCGGTTTCATTGGCCTCCTCGGTCCTTAAGTCGGATGTGGCATTAAAATACGCAAGCCTTATAAGGGCAGCCAGAACATAAAAGAGAGCTATGCCAAGGAAGATCATAAGGATCGAGAACCTTCCGTCATAATCACGTCTTCTTACTATCTCCGTAAATATCCCGCTTATTCGAAGCTGTGCGAGACCTATTGAAACGGGAAGTATACCAAAGCAGATAAGATCTGCAAGCGAATCGATCTGGATGCCGAAGTTGACAGCCATCTCGGTCCTGTTCTTCTTGGTCCTTGCCACCTTGCCGTCAAATGCATCCATGATGCCCGAGACCATGAGGAAGAATATTCCGATGTCGGGATGTCCCACTCCTGTTACCGTGATGATAAAACCAAGCACTCCCGAAATAAGTGACAGGTAAGTTAAAACCACAGTATAATCATAAACTCCTATCATCATCTTTATGTTTCCTCCATATATATGCTGCCAACGTTATAAGACCACTGATCGTCACACAGATATAAAACGTGATCCCCCTGCTTATAAGCTCCACGCTGTATGCCATGCTCTCACCCATGACCGGTGTGAATCCGTCTATCATAAGGAAATCGGATATCCCCATTCCTCCCGGGATCGGTATGCAGTTGTATCCGATCGTGACCAGACACTGCTTGGCAAAGACGGTTACCATATCCGACCTGTTTCCGCCAAGAGCTGCGTATATGTATGACGGAACAATAAGCTGGTTGATCCTTTGGAGCAGGTTCCATACAAAGGCGTATATGAGTATCCTTTTGCTGTTTGAGATAAGGCCCGAGCAGGTGTAATAATCGTTCCCCACTTTTTCCAGCCTGGCCAAAGCTGCCTCTTTGTTCTTTATGATCTTCTTCCTGTATGCATAATCTATCAAACGGGTGAGTGGATTAAATATCAGGCTTCCGTTCTTAAGAAGGATAAAAAATCCAATCGTCAGAACGGTAAGGCCAAAGAAACCGAATGTAATAAACGCCCTTGAAGAAGTACCAAAGGATGCAAATGTCCCCGGTCTTATCAAGATCGATATAAGCCCCAGAAAAACAACCGATACCGTATACATGATGAGATTAAGGACAAGGGTTGCCGTTATCGTCCCTCCGGGTATACCATCCTTTCTCATAAAGTAGGCGCTTGCCGGCTGTCCTCCCGAAGCCGAAGGGGTGATTGCAGAAAAGTAAACATCCGATGTGCTGTACAAAAGGCACTTTAGAGGACTCCTTTTATAGCCGGCCTTCTTAAGGATCCCCCAGATGGCTATGCTTTCAAACCAGACATAAAGAACCGCCGACAGCATCGACAGTATCACAAATATCTTGTTCGAAGAACGTATTATATCAATAAGGTCTGAAAATGACATGTCCCGGTTCTGCTTAAGGATCACCCATACGGTCAGGATGGCCAGCAGAAGGGATATCATGGTCCATATGATGTTTTTTGAGGTTCGCTTCCTGGGTTCCATTTATCTAGACATCTGTTACATATTTATATATATGTAATTATCGCTTCTTATCCCGATGGTGTCAACCATGACAGATTCTCCCATTCTATCTGAAACTGCCACGGAACTTCGTTTTATCCGAGCACATGAATTCCGTATCCGATGAGAAGTATAAGCTTCACGATCCACTGCACTATAACTATCCCGATCCCTATATATATGAAGATAAGTATCCTTCCGTTATGCTCCCTGCCGATACCGAAATGCTTAAGCAGGAACATCCTGACCATAAATACAGTGAACACGACAAAGGCATACGGAACAGCCGGATGAAATAAGAAGCTCTGCACAATGCGGCCCTGAAAGAGGGCAATGAGAGAACGCGTCCCTCCGCATCCCGGACAATAGAGGCCCGTGACCGTTTCAAAAGCACAGTCCGGGACCTTAACAAGCCAGCTGTCTCCGAATATCCACACAAATATGGCTGCAACAATCGCTGCAGCCAAGATCCATTTACCCATTTCATATAAAGTTCTGTTATAAACATTCTTCATAAAGCAGGACCATTACATAAACTCATTGAGAATCCCTTCGGAAACCATCACAACAACCATGATAATACTCAGGACAACTCCCACGCTGCCGGTTATGATGCCGGCTATCGCAAATCCCCTGCCGTCGTACTTCTTGCTGATCGTGATAACACCCATGATGATGGCAACGATCGAGAATATCCATGATATGCATCCGCCGAAGCAGCATAAGATCGCAAGGCATCCACACACAAGTGATGCAATGGCAAAACCGATATTGCCGCCGCCTTCTTCAACATCTTCCGAGTAATCCGTATATGTCT
Organism: Lachnospiraceae bacterium; assembly: GCA_024690425.1. The sequence goes on from JAILCT010000003.1 coordinate 7,503, forward strand.
CATTGCTCTCATAGAAGCCTGATGACGATCCTTCGCTTCCCAAAGACTCGCTTGCTGCCTGATCGGCAGTGTCGGAAAGGTCGGAAGCAGCCTGTTCGTATGCTTCCTGAGCCGTATTAAGTGCCTCGTCAACCGAAGCGGAATCTGAAGAGGCATCCGCATTATCAGCCTGCACCTCTTCCACGGTCCCGGTTACATTCGCTGCTGCTTCCTCGGGTGCAACAGCTTCTTCTATCTTAGCTCCGCAGTTAATGCAGAACTTACTTCCATCCAATATCTCGCTTCCGCAATTCTTACAGATCATAATATGCCCTCCTCATATGTAATGCCCCCTGTGCAGGAGACCTTCAGTGTGATAATTGTACCATACCCCCCTTTAATCGGTCAATGTGTCGTGCTATTATAAAGGTTATGAAAGGTTGGCTTATCGTTAACAGATTTTTATATACGCAGAAGTTCAGTGAACTCTACGACTGGCTGGTCGCTGCAGCCCTAAAGGCCGGAAGCAGCCTGACCCTCCTTACCAATGACCGTTTTCTTGTAAGGACCGATACCGGCGAAGTGATCTGCGGGGATGCTGCGCCCGAAAGGCCTGACTATGTCATCTTCTGGGATAAGGATATAAGGCTTGCCCGTGCCCTGGAAGCGGACGGCTTAAGGCTCTACAACCGTGCCGATGCGATCGAAGCCTGTGATGACAAATCGCTTACCGCCTCGTATCTTGCCGGAAAGGTACGGATGCCCAAGACGATAACCCTTCCCTTTACCTATGAGCATTTGGGATATAACAATCTCGATTTCATAAGCAGCCTCGAAGACTCTCTTGATTATCCCTTTATAATCAAAGAATGCTTTGGTTCCTTCGGAGCCCAGGTCTATCTGGCAAAATCACGCGCGGAGGTCATAAGCATACTGGACAATACCCACGGACACCCCTGCATCGCCCAGGAATATATCGGGTCGGGAACGGGCCGGGATATACGGATAAATGTGGTAGGCGATAAATGTGTCGCTTCCATGCTAAGGTACAATGATAATGATTTTCGCGCCAACATCACTGCCGGGGGCTACATGAAAGAATACACCCCGAATGAAGCGCAGTGCAGCATGGCCGTTAAGGTATGCCGCGAGCTTAAGCTTGATTACGCCGGCGTTGACATCCTGTTTGGTCCGGATGATGAGCCAATACTTTGTGAAGTGAACAGCAATGCACATTTTAAGTCGATCTATGACTGTACCGGGATAAATGTTGCGGAGGAGATCATACGATATATCCTGGATGACCTCCTCCGCTGATACGGACAATACTCTATTATCTGCCCATTTCATATATATGCTTATGAATCAAGCACCTGCTTTAATGATTCTTCCACTTCCTTTGTAACCGACTGAACCATATCTATGGATGCCGCAGTCTCCTCCGATGCGGCAACAAGGTTCTCAGCACGCGCATTGACGCTGTCAACGATCTCGGTAAGGCGCCCCGATTCCTTGATAAGCTTGTTTATCGTCTCCTTGATATCATTGTTGTTCTTATTACTGTCATCGGCAGTGGTCTTGGAATTCTCCGCCAGGTTCTTGATCTCCTCTGCAACAACCGCAAAGCCGCGGCCTGCTTCACCCGCACGTGCCGCCTCTATGGATGCGTTAAGTGCAAGGAGGTTCGTCTGACTGGATATCGCGATGACATCTGCATTGTTGTTCTCAAGCTTCTCAAGATAACCTTCTATGGTCGAGAGAACTTCCTTTAAGTTGTTGGCAAAACCTTCCACTTCGGACATCGAATCGGAAATACCGGCAGTCTGTCTTGCATTGTCTTCGCTGGCCTGTTCTATCTGTTCGATGGCTGCGAGCAGGTTGCCGAAATTATCACTGATACCGAATCCCAAGGTCTGCTTCTTCTCATTCATCTCTTCATGTGCATGCTTAACTTCATCGGCAAGTTCCATCGCACGGTCTTTTTCTTCGTATGCCCTGTCCTTTATGAAGTGTACACAGTTGTGATGATGACTGAACCCGTTATATATCGCAATCGCCATGTCCCTGCAGGTCTCATAACCGCAGCAGGCACAATCAATGTGTTTCTTTTCATTGGTATCCTTGTGCATTTTCTTAAATACAGCCTCGATCTCAGCCTCTGAAGGAATCTTGTAGGCACAGTCCTTACTCCTGTCAGTATATTTTCTGACAAAATCATTCAGGTTAAGGTCTGAGAACTGCTTGTTAAGGGCCTCCAGCCTCTTCTTGGGTGTCAGTTCCCTGCCCCATGCCGATTTTTTGGAATTATTCTTACTGTCGGCCTTGATCTTCTGTATACTCATGAACACATCTTCGTTCAGGGTCTTACGGTTATCCACACCGGTGCCGTACAGGCAGCCGTTCGTACAGTTAAGCGCATCCACAAAAAGATATGAAGTATTTCCGCTCTTTATCCTGTCCTTGTTTCGTTTCAGATAATCATACATATGATGTTCGCCTTCCATCTGGCGAACGAGAGCATCCTCACCGAGGAGCCAGTATACATTCTCCTTAAGTCCTCCGGGCATGGGATATATCGAACCGAGACCATACTCGATCTCATCCTTATAGGGCTGTGCACCGCTTACCGGATTCTCCTTAAGATAAGCACTCAGCCTTGTAAAAGTCAGGTTATATGAAACATATCCCTGATTGTTCGGATCATCGATCTCATTCTTCTTGGCTATGCACGGACTTATAAAGGCAAGCTTATCATTTACCTTAAGATATTTCTTAACATAAATGGCCGCGCACATCATGGGACTCTGCACAGGCATAAGCTTGGGAAGCAGCTCGGGCAGATACCGCTCTATATAACCGACAACAGCCGGGCAGGGCTGGGATATACTTCCGTAATAATTATTCTCGGTAATATACTTGATGTATCCCCACGTCGTTATATCCGCTCCGAATGATACGCTGATAAAACGGTTAACGCCCAGCTTCTTGAGCATACCGAGATACTTCTCATATTCCCTGGGGTAATTGGCAAGAAATGCAGGAGCTATCAGAACCGATATCTTCTCACCGCGCTTCAGATCTTCAAAGAACTTATCGCAATCGTCAACAAACTCTCTTGCATTGTGTTCACAGGCATCTATACAGGCACCGCATGCAATACATTTATTAGGGTCAACCTCTATGATATTACCCCTGTCCTTCTCAACCGCAACATTCGCTCCTATGCAACTGCATGCCCTGATACACTTGTTGCATCCGATACAGTTCTCATTGGTTTTAACTAATCCCATACCCTATCTCCTTTTCGTCGGAATTCTCACAATTCCGCTTAGTGCCGGCGAATTAAACAGCCTATGACTATTATACCCCCATATTGTCTGATAATTCAAGTTAAACAGCCTGTTTTTTGCTAAAACAAAGTGGTATTATATTAACATGAATATAAGGATGGGAGAAATATGAACAAAACCGGATGGATCCTCTACGAATCGGCTGATGCAAGGAAGAACAGCTGGTTCATTGAAAAGCTTCAGAACGAACTTAAAGCCTACAGGCCCGAACTTGTGTATACCGATTATATAGCACAGGTCTGTGACGGTACTCAGAATGGCAACGATATGCTCGACCGGATGCTGCGGGGCAGGGACCTGCCGGCATTTGTAATAAACCGGTCAAGAAATGCGGATATCGCGTATGGCTTAAGCAAGCAGGGAATACGTGTATTTAATCCTCCCGATGTGACCCGTATCGGCAATGACAAGGACTTATCCTACTCTCTTGCCGGGAAGCTGGGAATCCCCTATATGCCCTATATCACCATAGACGGATCTGCTCTTAAGCCTCTTATCCCTGTAGATGAGGACAGGTCCTTTAAGGAAACCGGATGCTTTAAGGCCATAAGCGAAACTGCTGATGATTTTGGCTATCCTTTTGTCCTGAAGCCTTCAGACGGTCATGGCGGCAGGCATGTCTTCTTCATAAACAACGAAGATGAACTTCATGCCGCGATACAGGAAATCATGCGCACATTCCGGCTTCGACCCTATAAGAAGCTTCTTATGCAGCGGCCCTGCGGCAGTCCCGGAAGGGACTTAAGGATATATCTTCTGAATAATGAAATAGTTGCGGCGATGTTAAGAAGTGCTGCGGACAGCGGTGACTTTCGTGCGAATTTTTCTCTTGGCGGCATGGCATCGCTCATAACACCCACCAGGCAGGAGAGGTTCATTGCCGGTGAGCTTGCGGAAGCCCTTCCGTCTGACTTTATCGGTATAGATATCATATATGACAAGGGCGGTCCCGTCTTTAACGAGATAGAAGATGCTGTCGGCTCGAGGATGCTCTACACCTACACCGATATAGATATCGTTAAGATGTTTACAGACCACATACTTCATGCCCTGTCCTGACCTGTCTTTTCGGACTTCACAAGCGTCATCATGGTAAAAACAAATCCCGTAAGTGAGATGGCAAGGATGATAAGGCGGATTGCGGTACCCGGCACATACGGTACAAGATCATCCAGTAAAAGTCCCGTCAGATTGAACATAAGGTGAAAGCTTATGCATGAAATGACCAATCCCGTCCGCTTTATCAGATATCCCATAAACAGGCCGAACAGAAACGCATATATTCCC
>JAILCT010000008.1 GCA_024690425.1 Lachnospiraceae bacterium
AAGAGCGGCCGCAAGTCCCCCTTCTTCATGAATGCCGGTGCATATGTGACCGGAACGCAGCTTCGTAAGCTTGGTGAATACTACGCGAAGGCCATTCATGACAATTTCGGGCTGGACTTTGACGTCCTTTTCGGACCCGCATACAAGGGTATCCCCTTAAGCGTGGCAACGGCAATGGCAATAAGCGAACTGTACGGTAAGGATGTAAGGTATTGCAGCAACCGTAAGGAAGTTAAGGACCACGGTGATACGGGCATACTTCTGGGCAGTAAGCTTAAGGACGGAGACAAGGTGGTCATGATCGAGGACGTTACCACATCCGGTAAGTCGATCGAGGAGACATATCCTATAATAAGGGCCCAGGCGGATGTTGCCATAAAGGGTCTTATCGTATCGCTCAACCGCATGGAAGTAGGGCTTGGCGGCAGGGTCAGCGCCCTTGACGAGATCAGGGATAAGTACGGTATTGAGGCAAGGGCCATAGTCAACATGGCTGAGGTTACGGAATGTTTGTATAATAAGCCGATAGACGGAAATATCCTTATAGATGATAATATTAAGGGAGCACTCGATGCCTACTATGAGGAGTATGGAGTTAAGTAATGGCCAGGCCGCGTAAGATACGTAAGAGAAAGAGCTTTATGTTCACATCGAGACATTACTCGATGCTTAGTATTGTTGCTTTTGTTATGGGACTGTGTTCCATAGCGGGGATGGTCGGCTCGATCCTTATATCCTTTGCGCAGAGGGGTAAGCCGCCCGCACATCTTGGGGGTGTCGGTCTGTTTGGCATGATAGGTAATGTTGTCGGCCTGCTCGCGGCAATGAACTCCCTTAACGAAAGGGATATTTTCAGATGGGTGGCTTATGGGGCGATGGGCCTTAATATAGCAGGCGCCATGCTGTGGCTCTTTCTCATATTCATAGGTTTATAAGTTGGCATTACACGGAGGAGAAATGTTGGAATTAAGATATGAACTTGTCAGGGACAGGATAAAGACGATCTGGAAGGAACCGGATCTTGCGGAGCCTTTTTGCAGCTATTTTGCAGGGATGGCTTCTTTTATTTTGAGACTTAATGACGTGTACACCAGAGCTATTGAAGGCGGGATGGACAATATGTCCATTGAAGCCCTTAAGAAGCAGAACAATGATCTTTACAGTGACATTGTGGGCATGGCATATAACAGGAGCTGCGCCAATCCGGCCCATATGGCCGCACTTGCAGAAGAAGCAGGATGCGATGAAGCACTGCTTAAGTACCTGTGCTTTCTGACAGCTGAGCTGAGGGGCCTTATCCCGTATGCGTATGAAGGCAAGCTTGAGATACTGACGATATACATGGAACTTTTCGTTGAGGTATACTGCTTGTTCAGTGCAGCTTCTTCGGAGGGACGGTCAGCATTGCCCGAAGGCGAAGAGTTAAGGCAGTGCCTGTACTGGTTTGAAAGAGACAACTGTGAGATAGTGCTTGCCGACCGTATCAGGGGGCAGGTAGATCCGTCATGTGATTTTGCCCTGCGTATAATAATGGACAGTGATCTTAATGACTTAAGGTATCTGTACCGGTTCGGGGAATACATTACCGACACGGAGACGGAGCTGGCTGCGTATATGAACGGGATGTCTCAGGACGAGATAGACAGTATGGCCAGGACTTATACAGAAGGGTACAGGATCGGATTCGACAAAACGGGCAAGGACCTGAAGAAGAAAAAAACGGTTAACATAAGATTCCCGATAGGCTTTGAGCGCATGATAAGGACGGCAGTGGTACAGTTCAGGGAAATGGGACTTGAACCGGTCATATACAGGGCCAGTTCGCTGTCGCTGACCGGAAACAGCATGAGGAAGATCGGATATTACGGTGCGATCCCGAACAAGCAGTATGAATATGATCACAGAGAGGATAATGCGATATATCTCGATAGAGATTATGTAAACCGAAGGATAGACTGTATACGAGCATCATATGAGGACAACAAGGAGCTTGCATATGTTCATGCCGGTCCTGCCGTTGTGGAGGATTTCGGGGAAGAACCTTTTTCACCGCATGAATGCAAGGCTGCTTTTGCACTGTCTCCCAAGCAGCGGAAGCTGTCCGTGGAGTGTGCGGATAAGACCGGAAGGCTGGTGAACAAATATATTAAGGGAGACGAGAGGTCATTTACGATAATCGCATATCCCAAGCCTTATATAGGAAAGGATTTTGACAGTATATTTAAGGAGACTGTCAGGCTGAACAATCTGGATTATAAGAAATACGAAGCCATGCAGCAGATCCTCATAGACGTACTTGACAAGGCAAGCTATGTAAGGATAGCGGGCATGAACGGCAATGAGACGGAAATGATCGTGGCTCTTAATGAGCTCAAGGATCCGGAGCATGAGACCAATTTTGAGAACTGCGTTGCCGATGTGAACATCCCCGTGGGAGAGGTCTTTACAACGCCGAAGCTTAACGGTACCAGTGGCCTTCTTCATGCACCGCAGGTATATTTAAACGGCCTTAAATACGTTGACTTGCGTCTTGAGTTCTCGGGAGGGGTTATTGTAAAATACTCATGTGCCAATTTCAAGGACAAGGCACTTAACAAAAAATACGTTGAGGATAATCTCCTCTTTCACCATAAGACCCTGCCTCTTGGTGAATTTGCCATAGGCACCAACACCACGGCTTACAGGATGGCAAGGGACTATAAGATAGAGCGCCTTCTCCCGATACTTATAGGAGAGAAGACGGGGCCGCATTTTGCGGTGGGTGATACCTGCTACAGTTATGAAGAGGACTTAAAGTCATATAATCCGGATGGTAAGGCAATAGTAGCCCGTTCCAACGATTATTCGGACTTAAGGGAGACTGAGCCCGATAAGGCTTACTTCCACTGTCATACGGATATCACCATCCCGTACGACGAACTTTCGGGCATTTATGCAGTCATGATGGATGGCGAACAGACAGCCATTATCGAGAACGGACTCTTCGTGCTTGAGGGGCTGGAAGAACTCAACCAACCGTTGAAGAAATGATCATTTTTGTTTATACTTGATAAGTGTTTATTTTTTAGGAGGATGATATGGGAAAAGTAGGTATTGTAATGGGAAGTGATTCTGATATGCCTGTCATGGCGAAGGCGGCGGAGATACTTGATAAGTTTGGAGTTGATTATGAAATGACCATCATATCGGCCCACAGGGAACCCGATGTATTTTTCGAGTATGCCAGCAAGGCAGAGGAGAGGGGCTTTAAGGTGATAATAGCGGGAGCCGGTATGGCTGCCCATCTTCCGGGTATGTGTGCTGCAATCTTCCCCATGCCTGTAATAGGCATCCCGATGCATACAACTTCCCTTGGAGGACGTGATTCACTCTATTCCATAGTCCAGATGCCTTCGGGTATTCCGGTTGCAACTGTTGCGATAAACGGCGGGGCGAATGCCGGCCTTCTCGCGGTAAGGATGCTGGCCATGTCGGATGATTCCCTTCTTAAGAAGCTTAAGGAATATAAGGAAGAGATGGCTGACGGAGTCAAGGCCAAGGACCTTCGGCTCAAGGAAGTAGGTTATAAGAACTATTCAAATAAATAATACATATAAAGGAGAAAAACATGGATTACAAAAGTGCCGGTGTTGATATTGAGGCAGGATACAAGGCAGTCGAGCTTATGAAGGAACATGTGAAGACTACCATGCGTCCTGAGGTCCTGTCAGGTCTTGGGGGCTTTTCCGGAGCCTTCTCTCTTGAGAAGTTCAAAAATATGGAGAGTCCCACGCTTGTTTCAGGAACAGATGGTGTGGGGACCAAGCTTAAGCTTGCGTTTCTTCTTGATAAACATGATACGATCGGTATCGACTGCGTGGCGATGTGCGTGAACGATATAGCCTGTGCCGGCGGTGAGCCTCTTTTCTTTCTTGATTATATAGCATGCGGCAAGAACGAACCCGAGAAGATAGCTTCGATAGTAAAGGGCGTTGCAGAAGGATGCCGTCAGGCAGGATGTGCACTTATCGGCGGAGAGACTGCCGAGATGCCGGGGTTCTATCCCGAGGATGAATACGATCTTGCAGGCTTTGCGGTTGGCATTGTTGATAAGAAGAAGCTGATAACGGGCGAAGACATCAAGGCCGGTGACACCATAATAGGTATTGCATCATCCGGTGTGCACAGCAACGGATACTCACTGGTGCGCAAGGTATTCCCGATGCGTGAATCCTGCATGATGGAACAGGTGTCCTCGCTTGGCATGACCCTTGGAGAGGCCCTTCTGACACCGACCAAGATCTATGTAAAGGCATTGAACAGCGTAAGAAATGCAGGCGTTACCATCAAGGGCTGTTCACACATCACGGGCGGCGGCTTCTACGAGAACATCCCGAGAATGCTTCCGGACGGAATACGTGCTGTGATAAATAAGTCATCCTATGATATGCCGCCTATCTTTGACCTTATCAGGACAAGCGGAAATATTGCCGAAGAGATGATGTACAATACCTACAACATGGGTATCGGAATGATGCTCGCGGTCGATCCATCCGATGCCGACAAGACAATAAAGGCGATCGAAGAGGCCGGCGAGAAGGCATACAAGGTGGGATATACCGAGGCCGGAGAGAAGGGAGTAACGCTCCATGCTTAATATAGCAGTTCTTGTGTCGGGCGGCGGGACTAATCTGCAGGCGATAATAGATGCAGTAGAAAACGGCAGCCTGAAGAATGTCAGGATCGTAGAGGTCATTAGCAACAAGGAAGGAGCATATGCCCTTGAACGTGCGAAGAAGCACGGAATAGATTCGGCCTGTATAAGCCCTAAGTCTTTTGAAAACAGGGATGAATACTTTAAGGCGATGGAGGATGAGATAAAGGGATCGGGGGCCGGGCTTATTGTTCTTGCCGGATTCCTGGTAGTCCTATCCGACAGCTTTGTCAGGGCTTTTGAAGGTAAGATCATAAACATCCATCCTTCCCTTATACCGTCATTCTGCGGTGATGGCTTTTACGGACTCAGGGTCCATGAGGAAGCTCTTAAAAGAGGAGTCAAAGTCACGGGCGCGACCGTACATTTCGTGGATGAGGGCACTGACACAGGCCCGATCATCATACAGAAGGCGGTTTACATTGAGAATGGTGATACGCCCAAGATCCTCCAGGAACGTGTCATGGAACAGGCTGAATGGAAGATACTTCCCGAGGCCATACAGGCTATCGCAGACGGCCGGGTTCACTTAAGGGACGGACTGGCTGTGGTAGACACGGAATAAACAGGAAGCAGATAAACGCTATATCATATATAAGGAGAAAAGAAATGAAGGTACTTGTAGTCGGAGGCGGCGGAAGAGAGCACGCCCTTGTTAACAGCATAGCAAAAAGCCCCAGGGTTGATAAGATATACTGCGCACCCGGGAATGCGGGGATCGCAGGGCTGGCAGAGTGTGTACCTATCGGTGTGATGGAATTCGACAAGCTGACTGATTTTGCCTTAGAGAAAGGCATAGATCTTACCGTTGTGGCACCCGATGATCCGCTGGTTGCGGGAGCGGTTGACGCCTTTGAAGCGAAGGGCCTGCGTGCATTCGGGCCAAGGGCCAACGCGGCGATCCTTGAGGGAAGCAAGGCCTTTTCCAAGGATCTTATGAAAAAATACAATATTCCCACTGCCGCTTACGAGAACTTCGATAATGCGGATTCGGCGCTTGAATATCTTGAAACAGCCAGGATGCCTATAGTTCTCAAGGCCGACGGACTGGCACTCGGCAAGGGAGTTCTTATATGCAACACACTTGAAGAGGCAAAAGAGGGCGTTAAGACTATAATGACCGACAAGCAGTTCGGTGACGCCGGAAACAGGATGGTAATTGAGGAGTTCATGACAGGACGTGAGGTATCCGTTCTTACCTTTGTTGACGGTAAGACGATCCGCCCCATGACATCCGCCCAGGACCACAAGAGGGCACTTGATGGCGATCAGGGGCTTAACACCGGAGGAATGGGGACCTTCTCGCCCAGCCCGTTCTACACAAAAGAAATAGACGACTTCTGCAGGAAAAATATCTATCAGCCGACGGTAGATGCCATGGCAGCCGAAGGAAGGGAATTCAAGGGAGTCATCTTTTTTGGACTTATGTTAACCGAGGACGGGCCGAAAGTGCTCGAGTATAATGCAAGATTCGGAGACCCCGAGGCACAGGTTGTACTTCCGAGGATGAACAATGATATAATAGATGTAATGGAAGCCTGCATTGACGGAACCCTTGACAGGATAGAGCTTGATTTCAAGGATAATGCGGCAGTATGCGTAGTGCTGGCATCGAAGGGATATCCCGTAAAGTACGAGAAGGGCTTTAAGATAAGCGGACTTGACAGGTTTGAGGGTAAGGATTCCTATTTTGTATTCCATGCCGGAACGAAATTCGGTGATGACGGGATCGTGACCAACGGCGGAAGGGTTCTTGGCGTAACTGCCATGGGCGATGATCTTAAGCAGGCAAGGAGGAATGCCTACGAGGCCGCCGGATGGATCAATTTTGACAATAAGTATTGCAGGAGCGATATAGGTAAGGCGATTGACGAAGCTTAAGCTTAAAAGGGGACAATATTGAGAGAAGGGCTGGTATTGCCGGGGGCACCCGGAAGATGCGGTGAGTGCGGCGGAAAACTTAATTACAGGGGACTGGGAGAATATGCCTGTGAGGATTGCGGGAACCTGGAGTATGATGATTACGGGAAGGTAAGGTCATACCTTGAGCAGCACCCTGGGGCACTTCAGGGAGAGGTGAGCAAGGCTACGGGAGTTCCGGCGAACAGGATAAGGGGGCTCCTTGAACAGGAAAGGATAGAGATATCCGCGGGATCAGGTATGTTCCTGCATTGCGAGATCTGCGGGGAGAAGATACGCAGCGGTATCAGATGCCCCAAATGTGAAGCCCTGTACAAGAAGGAGATTGAGGCTCAGAAGAGGAATGCCAGAAGCAAGCCTGATATTTCAGGACATTCCATGAATAAAGAAAAGGGAACAGGTGAGATGAGGTTCCTGAAGAAGTAACAGTCTCAATGTAACAAAAATTTAATATAAGGTTGACATAAACACTTGACAGATGTATTATAGTAAACGAGGGAAATGAATAATTATATACTGAAAGGGGAATCGGTATATTATGCGTTCAGACACGTGTATAAGCGGAGTACGGCAAAAGGGTGGCCGCACACTGCGTCAAATGGTGTTGCCTGTTCTGACCATATCAATGGTGATGGCAGGGACACAGTCAGCCTATGCATATACTGCGGTCAAGGGAACAGTCACCTGTAAGAGCGGAAAGGTCAGAAAGGAGGCATCGACAAGTGCTTCTTTTGCTTATGGCGTAAAACAGGATGATGAGGTTACCGTAATAGACGAAAAGAAGGGTGATGACGGCAAGATCTGGTATCAGATCAAGGTCGGAGACAGTACGGGCTATATAAGGTCCGATCTTATCGCCAAGTCAAAGACCAAGGCCGCAAACGGACAGAAGGATGCCGGGAATACCGGGAATGCCAAAGAAGCCGCGAGTGACTCGGCTGCAGGCAAGGTGCTTGTGGATGTGGCCATAATGCGTCATGAAGCTTCCCGGAAGGCCGACCTTGAGATATGCGTAAAGCAGAATGAAGAGGTTGATATCAAGGGGTCCGTCAAGGGCGATGATGATAAAGACTGGTATCAGGTTATATATAAGCGCAACGGAATATCTTATAAGGGCTATATCAGGTCCGACCTCCTAAAGGCACAGGGCAAGGTCAAGGCCATAACGGAGGCGGCGAAGGAGACCGGTGAGAAAACCCCGGAAGCGGGGAAGCAGGATACGAGCCCGGGTGATACGACCGCCGGCGTCCAGATAGGAACCGTCAAGGGAGCAGGAGTAAATGTAAGAGAGACTGCGGTGGACGGCAAGATAGTCGGAAGGGTTTCGACAGGACGAGCGGTAACAGTAACCGAGCAGGTCACCGGCAATGACGGAAATGTCTGGTATAAGATCTCATTTATCAGTGAGCTTACACCTCAAACGGGATATATACGATCTGATTTTGTGGAAGGAGTTACCAAGAATGTCACCGCTGCGGTGACAGAAGAAGGTAACTCTTCTTCTTTGAACGGGGAAGACAAGACGGAAGATCAGGGAGAAAAAGCAGAAGAAGGACAAGAGAAAAAGCAGGAAGAAAACACGGAAGAAGAGAAGGAATACTGGGACTCAGATGCAAAAACCGGCAGTGTACGCGGTACGGCTGTCAGGATCCGCGAAAAGGCAGTTGACGGCATGGTCATTGAACAGCTGAATACAGGTCATCGCTTAAACATCCTTGGTGAGATCAAGGGGAGTGATGAGAAGGTATGGTACTGCGTCGAATTCATGGCCAAGGGAAATGACAGGAAGGGTTACATCCGGTCTGATCTTGTAAACGTTCTTACTACCTCGAAGGACACAAGCCCCAGCAGTGATGCTGACTTTGAAAATTCAATATCAGGCCTTCCGGATACCTATAAGGCAAGCCTCAGAGCTCTCCACGAAAAGCATCCCGAATGGCGCTTTGAAGCCTGTGATACGGGCCTTGACTGGAATGAAGCGGTATCGGCAGAGTGCTCGGTGGGTAAGAATCTGGTTCCGCTGAACAGTATATCATCCTGGAAATCGACCGAGCCCCAGGCATATAACTGGTCCGGTAACTGGTGGTACGGTTTTGACGGAGGCACATGGGCTTCTGCTTCGAGAGAAATAATCTCGTATTATATGGATCCGAGGAACTTCCTTGACGAAAGCGGGATATTCCAGTTCGAACAGCTTGACAATCTCGACTACCAGAATGCCGAGGGAGTTCAGAAGATAGTCGAAGGTACATATCTTAATTCGTCGTTCGTCGACACGGACGGAGTCGAAAGGGACTACGTTTCGACCATTTGCGAAGCGGCAGGTGAAATGGGGATAAGTCCCTACCACCTTGCAACAAGGATGATACAGGAGCAGGGACTCTACGGACGAAGCCAGAGTATATCCGGTACACTGTCCGGGCATGAAGGCTACTTTAACTATTTCAATATAGGCGCATATGCCGCAAACGGAAGGCTTCCGGTAGAAAACGGTCTTATATACGCTGCGGGAAATGACGAGGAATACTTCAGGCCGTGGAACTCAAGGTACAGGTCGATATACGGAAGTGCCAAATATGTTGCGAATAAGTATATCAAAAAAGGCCAAAATACGTTATACTTTGAGAAGTTTAATGTTGTAAACAGGGAGAACGGCATATATTCACATCAGTATATGAGCAACATCCAGGCGGCTTCATCCGAGTCGGCCAGAATGAAAAAAGCTTATACCGATATGAATTCAACACTTGTGTTTAGAATTCCTTACTATTATAATATGCCTGATACCCCTTGTGAGAAACCTATCGGTGAATCTGACCCGAACAACTATCTGTCGGGACTCTGGGTAGACGGTTTGAAGACGGCACCGGATTTCTCATCGACTACGGATACATATTATCTGACGGTAGGAAACGAGGTGACCGGTATCAACATAGGTGCCTCTGCGGTGTCTTCTTCTTCGAGCATAGGAGGTACCGGCTATAAGGAGCTTAATGTAGGTACAAATACCATACCTGTTGTCTGTAAGGCGCAGAACGGGAATAAAAGAACATATACGCTGTATGTACAGCGGAATTAGAAAGGAGTCTGTAAATGACTTTGAATAAGGTTAAGACAATGATCAGCGCGTCATTTGTTGCTACGGCACTGACGGTGTTTACTGCGGTTCCGGCATTTGCTGCGGGAAGCATATCAGTAACAGCCGACAAGGATACAGCATCTGTGGGAGATGCCGTACTTGTGACGGTCGAAGCTACGAGTGACGGTGACGGCGCCGAAGCCCCGGAGATATCAGTTGAGTACGATGATAAGAGACTCACCATGGTCAACTGCTCAACAGAGTATGGCGGAGGCGGCGGACTTATAACTCTTAAGGACCTTAAGTCAGAGATCACGTTTGCTGTTTTATCGGGAGGCCCCGCAGAGGTATATGCTACAGCCGTACTTGACGGTGAGGGAGCGGATCCGGCAACGGGAAGCGTTTCAATAAGCGTGGACGGAGAGGATACAGCCGCACTTGCATCTTCAGATCAGGGAGGAAGCTCTACAGGAGTGGAAGCAGGTACCGTTATGTCACTGGATGGTACCAAGACGATCTCGACGGTATTCCCCGATGAGATGATGCCCGAACTTTTCACGAAGACAACAGCTACATACAATGGCACTACCATAGAGGCAGCCAAGTTCGATATGGGCGACATCGTTCTTGTGTATGTTACCGATGCGGCTACCAATACAGGTAATTTCTGCATTATAGATCAGGCAACCGGAGAACTTACGGATTTCCGTATGATAAGAGGTATAGAGAACAGATATATCATAGTTCTCAAGGCACCGGAGGGTATCGAAGTACCCCTCAATTTTACCAAAGCAACCCTTATGTGGAATGACCAGACGTTTGAGGCATATACGCTTATGGACTCCGCATCGGCAGAAGGTATTTCGGAAGCCGGTGTCAATACCAAGGATTTCTTCCTCGTTTATGCAATAAGTTCAGAGGGCAACCAGGGATGGTACCTTTATGACCAGTCGGAAGGAACATACCAGAGATACCTTCAGGTAATCAGGAATTCTGTGGACGATGAAGGCAACAAGATGCCCATAACGGAAGCTGCAGAAGAAGCGGCAGCCAAGAAATATGAACAGCCGATGTTCATAAGGCTTATCGTGATAATCGCTCTTGCCGTAATTACCGTTATACTTCTTGTCCTTACAATAGTGTTCGGCGTTAAGCTTAAGAAGAGTGAGGACGAGGACGATTATGATGTTCCCGCCGATCCTTTTGAGTCAAGAAGGCCTGTTCCGGCCAGCAGGCGCGCGCTCGTCCGTGAAGATGACGAAGATGACGAAGATGAAGACGACGAAGATGACGACGATGAAGATGAAGACGACGACGATGACGATGATGACGATGATGATGAAGAAGACGACGAAGACGAAGATGACGATGATGAAGATGTAGATGACGAAGATGATGAAGATACAGAGGAAGAGCCGGCCGAAAGCAAGGGTCCTGTAATAAAGGCCAAGGATATAGCGGACTGGCAGATGAATGATGCCAAGACAGGCAAGGGAGCAGGCAAGGCTGTGGCCAAGACGGCAGATGTTGCGGATGAGGTACTTAAGCCCCGTAAGCAGAAGAAACGCAAGGATGATCCGTTCGGCACACCTCAGGCAATAGACTGGTCCGAGATGGAATCGGTTGTAAGGAATGCAGCTTCGGACTCAAGGAGACCTACCGGAAACAATACGAATGCGTTGCCTCCAAGGTACAGGAATGAGGAAGATGTAAAGCCGGCAAGGAAAGAAGCTGTAAAAGAACCTGCCAAGGAGCCGGTAAAAGAAGTAAGGAAACAGGAAGCACCTGCAAAGAAGGAAGCACCCGTAAGGCAGGCAGCCGGCGTTAGGCCATCAGCTCCCGCAGGAGCTGCAGCATCAGTTGGTGCAGGCATGGCAGCCGGAGCCGGAGCAGCGGCTGTAACAGGAGCGGCAGTATCTGCTGCGGCAACACCCATAGTACCGTCCAATATGCCCAGGAAGGCTTCTTTTGAATCCATGAATGAGGATACATACAAGGCACCTACTCCCAAAGAGGAGATCCGTGAGGAGAAGAAGGGACTGTTCGGCAAGAGGAAGGGACTCTTCTCATATGACGATGACGAAGATGATGATGACGATGACGATGATGATGACGATGAGGGATTCAGCTTCTTCCGCCGTGACAAGAAGAAGGTTCCCAAGAAGGTTCCGGCAAGGGATGAAGTGAAACAGGATGACGGTTTTGCATCCTATCATCAGGGCGGCCAGCCTTACGCACCTTCACAGGGATACGGCCACGGCTATAATCAGGGCTATAATCAGGGTTATGACCAGCAGGGATATAACCAGGGTTACAACCAGGGATATAATCAGGGCTATGATCATCAGTACGGCCAGCAGTATAACCAGGGCTACCAGGACGGCCAACAGTATAACCAGCAGGGCTATGATCAGGGCTACAACCAGGGTTATAATCAGCCGGGTTACGGTCAGGGATACGGTTATCAGGGTATGCAGGGCAACGGTTATTACAACCAGGGATATCAGGGCCAGGGAGGCTATGACCAGGGTTATATGAATGGTCAGGGCGGACTTCAGTATCAGGAAGTTCCCAACCAGCCGCTCTATAACACGGCTGACTTTGATGAGGATTTTGAATTCGAATTTTTGAACGTGGATCAATGATCACCGTTGGATAAACAGGACAGATATGGCACTTGATTATACGTCAAAATCAAAAAAGGTTCTGGATACCGCGAAGAAGATATCCAGATCATATAAGCATGGCTATATAGGCTCGGAGCATCTGCTCCTAGCCTTTATGGTTGAGGGGAATTCTGTCGTGAGCGAGGTACTTAAGAAGAACGAGGTATCAAGCGATGCGATAAAGGACCTTATTGAGAAGCAGATATCTCCGGGAGGCGACGTTCTTGTCATGGACAGGGACGGGTATACGCCCAAGTTCCTTGAGATCCTCGAGATGGCGGAGGAGACCGCCGTTTCCATGAATGAGGACAGGATAGGAACAGAGCATCTGCTTATTGCTGTTATAAGGGACGGCGATAACCTTGCGGTCAGGATATTGAACACTCTTGGAGTGAACCTTCAGAAGCTGTACGTTGATATCCTTATGGCAATAGGTGAGGATGTAAACAAGTATAAGGATCAGATACAGAATTCCAGACAGGGGCAGAGAGGAATGCCCGGCAGCCAGATGCTTATCGATAAGTACAGCAGGGACCTTACCGAACTGGCTGCAGCAGGCAAGCTTGATCCCGTAGTCGGACGTGAGGTAGAGATCCAGCGCATAATACAGACCCTAAGCAGGCGGACCAAGAATAATCCATGTCTGGTCGGTGAGCCCGGCGTGGGTAAGACTGCGATCGTGGAAGGACTGGCCAGAAGGATAGTTGAAGGCGCAGTTCCCCGTACCGTACAGGGCAAGAGGCTCTTAACCCTTGATATGGCATCCATGGTAGCGGGAACCAAGTACAGGGGTGAGTTCGAGGAACGTATCAAAAAGGTCATAAATGAAGTAATAGAGAATAAGAATATCATCCTGTTTGTTGATGAGCTTCACACTCTTATAGGTGCCGGCGGGGCGGAAGGAAGCCTGGATGCTTCCAATATCTTAAAGCCTTCACTGTCAAGGGGAGAGATCCAGCTTATAGGAGCTACAACTCATGACGAGTACAGGAAGTATATAGAAAAGGATGCGGCTCTTGAGAGAAGGTTCCAGCCGATAAACGTGGAAGCTCCTTCAGTTGAGGATTCCATAAAGATCCTTAAGGGGATAAGGAACGGATACGAGAAACACCATGGAGTTGTCATCACAGATGAGGCGGTCGAGGCATGCGTTAAGCTTGCCGACCGTTATATAAGCGACCGCTTCCTGCCTGACAAGGCAATAGATCTTATGGACGAGGCAGCTGCCAAGTTAAGGATCGTGGGGCTTAAGTCGCCTGCAGGACTTGAAGAGCTCAAGGACAGGCTTGATAAGATAGAGGAAGATAAGGAGAATGCCTTAAGGCAGGACGATCTTCCGCGTTTTGCGTCCCTTAAGGCTGAGCAGGAGAAGCTTCAGAAGGAATATGACAGAAAAAAGAAGAAATATATAGCCAAGACCGAAGAATCATCCACGGTGGGGCCGGATATCATAGCCGATATCGTGTCCGAGTGGACCAAGATACCGGTCAAGAAGCTTGCGGAAGGCGAGACGGCGAAGCTTAACCGTATGGAGAAGACCTTAAAGTCAAGAGTCATCGGTCAGGATGAGGCTGTTTCGGCTGTTGCAAGGGCAATAAAGAGGGGAAGGGTAGGCCTTAAGGAGAAGAACAGGCCAATCGGTTCATTCCTCTTTCTGGGACCGACAGGTGTCGGCAAGACCGAGCTGAGCAAGGCCCTGACCGAAGTCCTCTTCGGTACCGAGAACGCGATGATAAGGGTCGATATGTCGGAATACATGGAGAAGCACACCGTCAGCAAGATGATAGGTTCTCCTCCGGGATATGTGGGATTTGAAGAAGGCGGGCAGCTGTCCGAGAAGGTAAGGAGAAATCCTTATTCGGTTGTGCTTTTTGATGAGATAGAGAAGGCACACCCCGATGTCTTCAACATACTTCTGCAGGTGCTTGATGAAGGAAACATAACCGATTCGAACGGCAGGAAGGTATCCTTTAAGAACTGCGTTATAATAATGACTTCCAATGCGGGTGCTAACAGGATAATCGATCCCAAGCATCTGGGCTTCGTTACGGAGGTTAATGCCGAGGCCGATCACAACAAGATGAAGGAAGGGGTAATGGATGAGGTAAAGAAGATATTCAAGCCCGAATTCATTAACCGTATTGACGAGATCGTTGTATTCAGGTCGCTCGATCAGGAAAACATGAAAAAGATAGTATCTCTTCTGACTGATCAGCTTGCCGGGCGGCTTAAGGAAGAAATGAATGTAACCCTTAAGGTTACCGATTCCGTAAAGAAGCATATAGCCCTCAAGGGTGCTGATAAAAAGTTCGGTGCAAGGCCCCTTAAGAGAGCCATTCAGACCATGCTTGAAGATAAGCTTGCGGAAGCTGTCCTCGAGGGCAGGATCAAGGAAAATGACACCGTCAGGGTGACTATGAAGAAGGACAATATAGAAATCATAAGTAAGTCCAATTAATTGATTTTGATGTGGCAGACAGGTGTTTTTTGGGTTATACTTAAGGCAGGTTCTATAAATGTCCTGATTGAGAAGGGGGTTTAAGATGTCAGTAGTTGAGGAATTGATAAAGACCGAGGCCGGTGGAGGTTTAAGCTTTGGCAATTATGAGCTTGATGAGAAGGCTAAGAAGGAAGATTACGAATGTGCGGGTAACCTGTACAAGGTCAAGACATTCAGGGAGATAACCAAGCTTGAGCGTGACGGGATGTTTGTGTATGAGTCGGTTCCCGGAACCTGCGTTCATGACTTTCAGGCAACGAATGAAGGCGTGTCCTTTACGGTGAGCGGTCCGGAAGATGCACAGATAACGGTCGGCGTTAAGGAGGACACGGAGTACGAGATCCTGGTTGGCGGTAAGAGCACGGGAAGGGTAAAGAGCAATCTTGGAGGCAAGCTTAACTTAAGTGTTGAACTTGCAGGTAACGGTGACGTTCCGGTTGCGATCCGGTTATAAACATGGCTAAGGGTAAGCTTACAACAGTATATTTTTGCAACTCATGTGGTTACGAGTCATCCAAGTGGATGGGCCAGTGTCCGGGATGCCGGTCGTGGAACACATTTGTTGAGGAGACAGTAAACAGGCAGACGGCAAAAGGGAAGAATTCCCTGTCGTCTGCCGTTTCGTCGGGAAGCGGTAAGCCGGTATCATTATCAGGTATCGAGCTTAACGATGAAGATAAGATAGATACGCATATAGAAGAACTTAACAGGGTCCTTGGAGGAGGCATCGTCCGGGGATCGTTAACTCTTGTCGGAGGAGACCCGGGTATCGGAAAGTCGACACTTCTGCTGCAGGTGTGCAGGCAGCTGTCGGCAGATAACATACCGGTACTCTACATATCTGGTGAAGAATCGCTTAAACAGATCAAAATGAGAGCCGAAAGGATCGGCAGCTTTACGGATTCCCTTAAGCTCCTGTGCGAGACAGACCTTTCTGTTGTTGAGGAAACGATAAGGAAGGAGAAGCCGTCCGTTGTTGTAATAGATTCCATTCAGACAATGTTTTCAGAGGATGTATCCTCGGCACCGGGCTCGGTATCCCAGGTAAGGGAAGCCACAGGGGTTCTCCTTAAGCTTGCCAAGACATTGGCGATATCGATCTTTATTGTAGGTCATGTGACCAAAGAGGGTACGGTCGCAGGTCCCAGAGTGCTTGAGCACATGGTTGATACCGTGCTCTATTTTGAGGGAGACAGGCATGCGGCATACAGGATACTGAGGGGTGTTAAGAACCGTTTCGGTTCCACAAATGAGATAGGTGTTTTCGAGATGAGGAACGAAGGACTCATCGAGGTAAGGAATCCTTCGGAATATATGCTGAGCGGGCGTCCCAAGGATGCGACAGGTTCGGTGGCTGTATGTGCACTTGAGGGTTCGAGGCCGCTTATCATAGAACTTCAGGCGCTGGTATGCAGGACGGGTTTCGGTATACCCAGACGGCAGTCTACGGGTGCCGATCTTAACCGTGTAAACCTGCTGATGGCCGTACTTGAGAAGAGGGTAGGGCTTAAGCTGTCCGATTGTGATGCATATGTAAATGTTGCGGGAGGAATGAAGCTTCAGGAACCTGCCGTCGATCTGGGAATAGTCCTTGCGGTTGTATCGGGATATAAGAATATCAGGATACCTCCCGACCTTATAGCCTTCGGTGAAGTGGGTCTTTCCGGTGAAGTGAGGAGCGTGAGCATGGCAGAGGCCCGTATAAGAGAGGCCGGCAAGCTCGGATTTAAGACCTGCATACTCCCATCAGGCTGCCTTGACAGGATAAAGGATGTGGGTGATATGAAGCTTATAGGAGTCGACAGTGTAAAGGAAGCATTGAGTCATCTGTGATGATCAGTGCTTCCTTTTTACATAATAGAGACAGGAGTCATAATATTGTCTCTGTAGTTGATATTGTGTTTATCAAGAAATTCGCAGAACCCTTCAAGCTGCTGCGGCTGCCTTACTACATCCGGCCTGTGTGCATCACACCCGATGACAAAGTCAGCCCCCATTTCTTGGGCCATACTAAAGAAGCGGTCGCATGGATAATTTCGATGATCGAGAAA
This sequence comes from Lachnospiraceae bacterium, assembly GCA_024690425.1. The sequence goes on from JAILCT010000008.1 coordinate 16,910, forward strand.
ACCGTACATATTGATCTCGAGAGGCATCTTTAAGTCGATAGCTGCTCCTATGAGCCTTTCCATATGCTTTCTGAAGGCACCATCATCGCCTGTGAAGTTGATAAGATCAGGATGGGCAAGATAGGTGAACAGTCCTGTCTTCATACCCTCTATGGTGTAGTCCACATATGCTCTTAGCTTTTCAGCATCATCTGTCCTGTTTCCGACATAAAACCCGTCACGTTCGTCAGGCACGTTATGCTGACCCAGTATCATGTAGTCTACGGGATATTTTCTCAGTTCCTTAAGGAGCCTGTCAAAGTACTTCGGGAAGAACTCGGTCTCGAAGCCTATAAGTATCTCTATCCTGTCCCGGTATTCTTCGCGGAGCTCAAGAAGCGTATCGATGTAGTCCGGAAGTTCATCCATTGTCATTCTGATATGGGATTTAAAGTCATCCGGATAGGGCTGCGGGACGTGGTCTGAAAAGCCAAGGACCTTAAAGCCGTTTCCGACAGCCGCTTCTATATATTCACGTTCACTCCCGACTGCATGCATACAGCGGGTCGTGTGGGTATGATAATTAGCCAGCATTTTATGAATATCCTTTCTGTCCGATATATCAATATATAAAAAAAGACTTAACAATGCAAGTTTTTTCGCAGGAATAATTGCCAAAATAATCATAAATTTTCTTGAAAACATAGGCATTTTGCTATAAAATTTAAATGTAGTTTTTATTGCATACACTAAGGAGAGTGACAACATGAATAAGAACATATTGACCAACGACCAGGTAAAACAGATCAACAGGCTTTTACTCATTGTTTTGGCTATTACTACATTTTTCGGGATAGTGGGATTGATGTCTCAGCTTACGGATACTTCAAATACCGTCAATCCGATACAATCCATTGTACCGGCCATTCTGCTTGTAATAAATTTTATAGCAACCATAATCGTCAGTAAGGCCAAGGAACCGGAATTCCTCCACAAGTTTGTGGCGGTGGCTTATACGATAGTATATGCTTCAATGCTGCTGACATCGGAATCGGGAGCTGTATTCCCGTACCTTATACCGATCATGATAATCATTGTCCTGAACCTTGACAGGAAGACGATAACAGGTATGGGAGTTGCCTTTATCATTCTTAATATCGTGCATGCAGTGATCACAATGGCCACACATGAAGTTACGGAAGTGATCGAGATGGTAATGGTATCCATTATAATCTCAATACTGGCAACGTTAGCATCGATAATGGGCACCAGGCTCCTGACCCGTTTTATCAGTGATAACATGGAAGGCATTGAGAAGGCCGCCCTTGAGAGGGCAAGGGTATCCGAGAATATCCTGAGGGTTACAGATGAAGTTACTTCAAGCTTCGATACGCTGAAGTCGGGTCTTGATGAGGTAGGCGAGACTTCAAGGCTTGTATGTGATTCGATAGACCAGATAGGGCAGGGCAACGATGAGAACTTAAGTGCCGTGGAACTCCAGACCACAATGACAGGAGAGATCCAGACACTGCTTAATGAAACAGGAGAGATCACCGAGGAGGCAGTTGAAGTATCGGCTCAGATGTCAGAGATGCTCGGCAAGAGCCTTAAGGATATGGAGAGCCTTGTGAATCAGGCCATCAAGACGACCGAAGTAGGTAACCAGATGCAGGAAGCTGCAGAGAGACAGCAAAAGTCATCTGATGAAGCAATGAACATTACCGACATGATCTTCTCAATCTCAGGCCAGACCAATCTCCTTGCACTTAACGCATCGATTGAGGCGGCAAGGGCAGGCGAGGCCGGACGCGGATTCGCTGTTGTTGCAACCGAGATAAGCCATCTGGCTGAACAGACCAAGCAGTCTACCGAACAGATCACCAACATCCTTAAAGAGCTTACCGAGAATGCCGGAGAGGTTTCCGAGAAGGCAACCCAGACGGTACAGATGGCCGGAGCCCAGAAGGATCTTGTTGAAGTAGTTAAGGGAATGCTTACGGAATCCCGTGACTATTCGGATAAGCTGGGCGAGACCCTTCGTACGGTCAATTCGGATATGGATAGAATAAAGGATTCCAATGACGAGGTTGTTAATTCGACATCTAGACTTCTTGCAACAAGTGAGGAATTCACTGCAAGTACTCAGGAGACGATAAGGATCAGCCGCAACAACATGGATAAGATCGAAGAATCTATCGATATCATGGCTAAGATATCGGATAAGATGCAGGAGCTTGCCCGGGCTGAGGAGAAATGATCAGATGGAGGACATTATTGTCATAGGAGCGGGGCCGTCAGGACTCATGGCAGCCATCCAGGCATCCTATCTGGGGGCATCCGTTACGGTACTTGAACATAATGACAGACCGCTTAAAAAGTTGTATGCGACCGGAAACGGTCGCTGCAACTTTTCCAATCTATATATGGATGACAAGGTATACAGGGGCAGGGATCCGGAATTCGCATACGGAATCATCGATGATTTCGACAGGAATGACCTGCTTCTGTTTTTTCACAATCTTGGGATGACGACCAGGCATATAGGCGATTATCTCTATCCGCGCAATGAGCAGGCAAGGACGGTAGCGGATGTGCTGCTTCTGGAATGCAGAAGGCTTAATGTCAGGATAATATGTGGAGAGAACGCGGTTAACATAACAAGAGAAAATGGCTTCTGTGTTACAACGGATCGGGAGGTGTATCATTGCAGCAGCCTGATACTTGCTCCGGGAGGCATGGCAAGTCCGTCCCACGGAAGTGACGGAAGCCTGAACGGAATAATAAAGAAGCTGGGGATAGGATTTGTTGAACAAAAGAGAGCCTTGGTTCCTCTTTTGCATGATGATAAGGAATTTAAGAAGCTTGCCGGCGTCAGGATAAAGTGTATGGTAAGCCTTTTGGCCGATGGACAAAAGGAGTCGTCGGAACGCGGAGAGATAATGATCAATAAAGACAATATAAGCGGTATCCCGATAATGCAGCTTAGCCGCTATGCCACGCAGGCTCTTGATGAGGGCCGTAAGGTATATATTATCATTGACCTCTTTCCGGATGAGTCTGAAGATGAACTCAACAGGCTTGTATACAATGCATTCAGGGGATACCGGTATGCATGTGCCGTAATGCAGGATGTGCAGGATAAGGACAGGGAAGGGTACGACAGGACCGGGGCAGAGGCTCTGTCGCTCATCCTTAATGAGAAGCTTGCGATGTACTGTCTTAACAGGACCGGGATATCTTCCGGTGCTCCTTCTGTGAAGGTACCGGATAAGAAGATTGGGGAACTGACAGGTCTTATGAAGGGATTGAGGATCAGGGCAACCGGAGACGCCGGCTGGGACAGGGCGCAGGTTACGGCGGGAGGCGTTGACACGGCTGAGTTGTCTGAGGGTATGGAAGTGAGGAAGATCCCGGGGCTCTACGTTGTCGGAGAGCTTGCGGATATAGACGGAACATGCGGGGGCTATAACCTTCAGTGGGCATTTTCGTCGGGAGCCGCAGCAGGGAGAAGTGCCGGGGCCAAAATCAGGGGAAAGCGGGGATAGAGTATGTGGGATAAGCTGAAGGAATGGCTTGGACTTGGTGAGCATGATGAGTATATAAAGGATTATATTGAAGATACCAACATGCGCTCTATAAAGTATATGTGCTCATTCGTTATCTTTGTTGAAGCCTGGATGATCCTGAGGACAATGAAGATAATATTTTTCGGGGGAGAAGACAGGACTTTTGAGTGGATAGTTGTCCATATGCGTCTTTATCTGATCCTTATGACCGCCAGCGTGATCATGCTGTGGTATTCCATGACCTACAAGAAAAATGGGATAAGAAGGAGCCATGAGTTAACGATCGTATGGAAGCTTGTATATACCGGTATATGCATGGGATTTGGCATATATGTTTCTTACCTTGATTATGTCAAGGGTGAGCAGGTAATGAGCTTTCTTACCATGATCCTTTTTGTTGCCTGCCTGCTGGTATGGAGGCCATTTATATCCCTTACGATCCTTACTGCTGATTTCGCGATCTTTTATTATCTGTGTGACAGGGCAGTTCCGGCAACCTTAGCCACAAAGGTCAATATGTTTACAACCTGGGTGGCTATGATGATGATCGCCCTGGGCAATTACAGGCAGAGGATGACGGAAGCCCGCAAGGACATGGGACTTGAAGATATATCGAATCATGATGATCTGACCCATGTCTCAAATATGCACCATTTCAGGAAGGCTGCGGTCGAGAGGCTTAAGGAAGCGGGGGCGATGGACAGGCTCTTCACATTCATATACTTTGATATAGTCAACTTCAAGACCTATAATGAGCGCTATGGATTTGAGGGCGGTAATGTTTTTCTTAAGAAGATGGCCGGGGATATTGAGGAATGCTTCAAGGGTGCTGAGATCGCAAGGCTGTCGGATGACAGGTTTATAGTTCTTGTCGATGTAGACAGACCGGAGAAGAAGGTTGAACTCCTTCAGGAGAAGATATTTGCATATCAGGGCGATGTATATTTAAGACTTAAGGCCGGAATATACGTGACAAACGGTATGAAGGCAGACGGAGTGGGGATAGAGGATATCAATATCCTGTGCGACAGGGCCAGGTTTGCCGTCAAGAGTATAAAGGACAAGACGGAGGCACTCTATTGCTTTTACGATGAGAAGCTTGATGATGTTGTCAGGCGTAAGCACTACATAGTAAGTCATATCGATGAAGCGGTTAAGAAGGGGTGGATCAGGATTTTCTACCAGCCCATCATAGACTCTGCGGACGGACGGGTATGTGCATGCGAAGCGCTGGCAAGATGGGACGATCCGGAACTTGGCATGCTGTCGCCCGGAGAGTTTATTGAGACACTTGAAGAATTCCGGCAGATACACAAGCTTGATATCTGCATTGTTGAACAGGTGTGCAGGGACTATGTCGATGCAAGGGAGCGGGGACATACACTCCTTCCGGTATCAATAAACCTGTCAAGGCTTGATTTTGAACTATGTGATATCGCCAATGTCATTACTGATATAGAAACCCGATATTCCGTACCGAAGGAACAGCTGGAGATAGAGATCACCGAGAGTGCATTGAGCAGGAATGCCGCAGCCCTTAATGCTGCCATGGACAACCTGCGTGTTTCCAGTCATAACCTGTGGCTTGACGATTTCGGGGCAGGCTATTCATCCTTCAATGTACTTAAGGATTACAGCTTCGATGTCCTCAAGATTGATATGAAGTTCCTTGATGACTTTGGAAGGAATGAGAGGTTTGAACCGATAATCGGATCTATCATAAGCCTGTGCAGGGAACTCAAGATGATATCCCTGGCTGAAGGGGTTGAAACAAAGGAACAGTACGAATTCTTAAAAAGCATAGGCTGCAACAGGATGCAGGGCTATCTTTTCTCTAAGCCTCTTCCGAGGGAAGAACTGCGCGGACTTTTCGAAAAAGGTGTTCTTAGTGCTTAGGGGTTAACTATTCGGTCATATAACCGATATACAAGATAGGAGAAGTTTTCGATTCTGGAACCGGCAGCAGCCGGTGCTTTTGACACCCGTTCCAGGGAGGGATCAGGATGCGTGTTAATGCAGGGAGCTTTAATATAATGAATTCCCTATATTCACAACAAAACAGGAACAGTAACGGGGGCTCTGTGGGAGGCCTTAATTCTGTTGCTGCAGGTAAGAGTGCACAGTCGGGCTGGAAGCAGGGCAGCGGTTCCATAGATATAGATTCTTCCACATCGGTAAGGAAACAGATGCAGCAGCAGCTGCGGGAACTCTTCGATAAGCAGCAGGCGAAGGGTAACCTCCTTACTCCCATGGATAAGCAGGAGGATATCTTCGGTACACAGAAGGAAGAGGATACTAAGGAAGATAAGCTTCTTGAGAGTGGTAATACATATAACTTCAAGGAAGTTTCGAACAAGATAATGCGCGCCAAGACCTCGGTGAGTGCGGGACAGGCAGTTATAGCTGCCAAGCGCAAGATAAGCGAGATCAAGCGTAAGATGGCATCGGAAGGCGAGGATGGTGCCGATGAGCTGCAGCTGGCACTTGTCCATGCCCGTAAGATGGAGGTTGTTGCCCAGCGTAAGAAGAATAATCTTGAACTTGAAGAGATGGCCAAGAATACCCAGAAGCGGGACAAGATGCAGGAGCAGCTGCAGGATTCCGCAAGTTCTCTTAAGAATGATGCACTGGAAGCTGCCAAGGATCAGATCATGGACGAGCAGATGAAGAACATACAGGAGCAGTCCGAGATAAGCAGGGAAGAAGCAAGGCAGAATCGGGAGAAGATAGAAGAGAAGCTTGAAGAAGAACAGGAAAAGATGCAGCAGATGATGGAGAGCATGGAGGGCATTGAGGAGATCACTGAGGAAATGAGTGATGCCGAAATGGAAGCCATGAGGGAAATGTCCGAAATGCTTGATGCCATGGAGACCATAGATCCCCATATGAGTGAGGAAGAGCTTAACAAGCTCAAGACCAAACACCGTCTGTCGGAAAACAAGGCTCTCATGAAGGCGGATATGGACTATCTTAAGGGTATGTTCAAGACGATGGATGCCAGGGGTGCCAACGGGATGACAACCCTTGGACAGGGGATGAGCTTTGGGGGTACCGTAAGCCAGGCGCCGTCCATTTCGCCAATAGGAACGGGAATGAACATGACCGCCATGGAAGGCGGAGGCGGTGAGCCGTCATTGTCGGTTGACGTTTCGGTGTGATAACGGAATGATATTTGCTTAACTCAGAATAGAACAGATAAGAAGTCAGGCTTTGCCGTGCTTGACTTCTTTTTATGCTTAGAATATAATCTATAGCTGTTTGGAACAGTTTTACAATCCTGTATATGCAAGGAATCCGGTGCAAGTCCGGAGCGATGCCGTCACCGTAACCTCTGAGCACATGCAATGCCACTTGGCTTTATGCCCGGGAAGGCGCATGGGTGCGATGAAGAGGAGCCGGGATACTTACGTATACAGCGGATATGACTTCGCGGTCCACGAAGTTATATTTGCATAAGCTCCGATCCTAAGCGGCACGGAATTAAGACATGTAATGCAGATCATACCATGCAGTACATGTTTTATAAGGCTGTATTATGGATCAGCTGTCGTTAACGGACCATCTGATCTCAGGTGGTTTTATTTATTATAAAGGGAGGATGATTATGAAAAAGAAACTTGTTGTGGCAATGCTCTTCACAGCCGTGACGGCTATGATGCTTGCAGGATGTGATACCGTAAATGTAAATGTGAATGATACGGGTGCCCAGATCGACGAAACAGATGGTGATGCAGAAGCGGCAGATGAAGAGGTTGACGAGGATGCTGACCGCAAGGCTGCACAGGAAGTAGCCGATCTTATCGATGCCATCTACGTTCAGGAATGGACAGAGGATACTGATGA
>JAILCT010000013.1 GCA_024690425.1 Lachnospiraceae bacterium
AACATGATAACGGATATAGCCAACGAGATCACAATGACTGTTCCCTTTACTCCGTTTCTCTTAATATTCTTGCAGGCAAGCACACCTTCATAACCGAACAGTCTTTTTATAAAGGGATTTGTCTTAAGCTTTCCTGCCCTCACCCTTACTATATTTGTCTGGCGCATAGCATCAACAGGCATAACGTTTGATGCCTTGATCGCGGGAATCAATGCCGAGATAAAGATCGTGATCGCAGAAAGTATGACTATCGCAAGAATAACAAGTGGCGAAACCACTATGGGAATACCTCCCCGCATTCCTTCCGCCCCGACTATGACCTCAGTTTCAAGGAGCCTGCTGCCAAGAACATTAAGAGTAACCATAGCTCCAAGTGTACCTGCAAGTATACCGAGCGGGATTCCGATGATCCCAAGCACCAGACCCTCATAATATATAGAAGCCCTCTTCTGGGCCTTTGTTGCACCCACACTTGCAAGCATGCCAAGATATCTGATCTTCTCGGCAAGAGACATTCCAAATGCGTTATAGATAAGCACAACAGATGTGATAACCACTATGATCAGGGCAATCCCCGTCATCATAAAAAACTGGATATAGGCTTCGCCCATTCCCTTTATGGCAAAAACGCTTATCATAAACTCTGAATTAATATCATCGATATGAAGGTTATGGTCTTTCTCTATCTGCCTTAACTGAAGCACAGAAGTATAGTCAGGCTTCTTAAGTGTAACGCGGCAGTGAAGATAGGGGATACCCTTATCATCCATGCCTACCTTCGTACCGGCTTCCATCCCGCGAAGGATATCATAGCTTTTTGTTGGTCTGTTTTCATGAAGGATAGCCGTGATGGTACAGGTATCCGTACTCAGTGTCTCAAATCTTTCTTCCGACCTGTAACTCCCGGCATAGTATATCCTGTTACCGTCCGGTTCTATTTCATACCTGTTTCCCTGCTCGAAAGTGATCTTGTCACCTATCTCAAGGTCAAGACCGTTATCCTCAAGAAACGCCTCTTCAACCGCAACTTCATCCGAAGTTTCGGGAAGTCTTCCTTCATGATCACCCACAACAAGCTGACTGAAAAGATCGGCATCTGCGTGCATCACATTACCGGTCCTGAAACGGTCTTCCTTATCGCTTGACACCCTGATCCCGGTTATTGTCGGATCCATTAATATAGCACCAGCGATCCGGATTCTTTCGTCATTCTTAAGCGTTTCAACATCATTCCAGCCAACCCCTGAGAAATCAGCGTGAACATCTCCGTCCGTCATACGGTTGACCATGCCAAAAAACTTAAAAAAAGAAAATACTCCCACGAGGATAGCCGTTATAAGTGCAGCGGATGCAGCGATACCAAGGATCGTAACCACTGTACGTTTCTTATTTTCCAAAAGATGCTTTTCGGTGAGTTTTAAAATAATGTTCATTAAACACTCACCTCCGCATCTATATCAAATAAGACCGGTCTGTCCATTGTATCCTTTGTATCCCTTGTGATCTGACCGTCTTCTATGGTTATGACCCTGTCGGCGCTTAGGGCAATCCTCTCATCATGGGTTATTATGATGACTGTCTGATTGTATTCTTTATTGAATTTTCTGAGGAGTGCGATTATCTCTTTACTGTTTTTTGAATCAAGGTTTCCGGTCGGTTCATCCGCCAAAAGAAGTGACGGATGGTTCATAAGTGCCCTTCCGATGGATACCCTCTGCTGTTGCCCGCCCGAAAGCTGGTTGGGAAGATGCTTTAAGCGATCCGATAATCCAAGCTTCTCAACAAGTTCCAAAAGAAGCTTCCCGTCAGGCTTCTTTTTGTCCAATAAGATCGGCAGCGTCATATTCTCTTCCACGTTAAGAATGGGAATAAGATTGTAGAATTGATATATAAGTCCTATATGCCTTCTTCTGAATATGGCAAGCTTTGTTTCATCAAGTCCGCTTATATCCGTTCCCGAAATATTTACCGTTCCGGAAGTGGGAACATCAACTCCTCCCAGTATATGCATAAGTGTTGACTTTCCGGATCCCGAAGGACCCACGATCGCAACAAATTCGCCTTGGTCAATGTCGAATGAAACATTCCTTAAGGCATGAACCTCGGTCTCACCCTTTCCGTAGACCTTACATAAATTTCTGATCTCAAGTATCTTCATAACTTTACTTCCTTTCTCATCTAAATACTCTAATATCATTTTCTATGAGAAAAGGATATATGACCGGCATTACAATCCGGTGACTCTTTTATTACATTATTGTCATATTATCGTTTTATAGAGTTTTATTTCAAAGGTGCTTCCAATGCCTTCTTCACTCTCTACACTTATTTCCCCATGCTGACTCTCGATTATTGTCTTTGCAAGGGCAAGTCCTATTCCGACACTGTCCTTTCCTGCATTCTTACCCTTGTAAAAGCGTTCAAAAACATGTGGGATATCCTCTGCTGCAATCCCACACCCCGTATCACTTATTAATATCTGTGAGAAAATATTTGTATCAGTAAGGGATATCTTAAGACTTCCTCCTGCGTTCATGTGCTCAATGCAGTTTTTCACAATATTCTGTATGGCTTCAATGGTCCAGTTTTTATCGCACATTACAAAAGTATCGGGGATTTTTCTCTTTAATGAAATGCCCTTTATATCCAGCTGTATCTCAAAGGGTTTCATTACTTCCTTAAAAAGCTCATCCGCAGGTACATCCTCTTTGATAAGTACAACTGAGCCTGCATCCAGCTTGGAAAGTTTAAGTAGTGTCTGTATAAGCCAGTTCATCCTGTCAAGCTGATCCGACTGGGTCTTAAGAAATTCATCCCGCCTTTCCCTGTCCTCTTCACTTTTCAGAAGATCGTTCATTACCATCATTGAAGTGAGGGGAGTTTTCAACTGATGGCTTATATCAGCCATTGCCGTGGCAAGAGTGACTTTGTCCTGTCTTAGGAGCTCCTTCTGGTATTTGAGCTTGGTGGTAACCTTGTAGATATTGCTCTTCAAAATGGACAGTTCACCCTCTTCTATATCGAGAATTTCGGGCGGATCATCACCCGATAATACCTTTTCCAGATATGTATTCAGCTCCTCTATTTCCGGATACATTTTTTTTATTATTTTATTTCGTATATATCTGTTCTTCATATCCATCCCGAATTATCTGTCCGTAATATAGCCCATTCCACGCACGGTCTTTATGAGCTTTGGTTCCGACGGGTTCTCCTCGATCTTGTTCCTGAGGCGTTTTATGTAAACCGTTAATGTATTGTCATTCACGAAGTCACCGTCTATATCCCACATGTCCTGAAGGAGGCCGGTCCTTGTAAGAACCTGCCCCCTGTTATTGATAAATGTAAGGAGAAGTCTGTATTCAAGCGCGGTAAGTTCGATCACCTCTTCCCTGCCGGTCTTTTCATCCTTTTTTGTAACCTTCGCCTCTCCGGTATAGACACATATATTTCCGATCCTTTCAACAGCAGTTTCGCTACCGTGCCCACTCCTTCTTAAGACCGCCTTTATCCTTGCCATGAGTTCATTTATCCTGAAAGGCTTGCAGATATAATCATCCGCACCCATTTCAAGCCCCATGACAACATTGACCTCTGCATCCGAAGCCGTAAGAAAGATCACAGGTACATCCTCCTGCTCCTTTATGAACCTGCAGACATCATATCCGTTTCCATCGGGAAGATTTATATCAAGAATGCACATATCATATCTTCCCTTTCTAAAGAACTTAACAGCATCTTTTTTTGATTTAAGATGATCAACTTCATACCCCTCTTTTTCAAGGGAATATCTTAGTCCCATTCCTATTGCATCATCATCTTCAAGCAAAAGTATTCTCACTTGTTCACCTCTTTAATGACTATTGTTTCATCCGTATATTTCCTGCTCATATCATGGCGCTTTTTTCTTACTTCCACAGGATCAAATATAATGGAAAGATCATAATCCTCAGGATACAGTTCTTCCGCCTTCACCTTTAGCTTAACCCGCTTATGGCTTACCCGGATCTTCTTATCAGCTATCTGCACTCTTAAATATCCATCTTCG
>JAILCT010000199.1 GCA_024690425.1 Lachnospiraceae bacterium
TGGGACTTGAACCCACGACCTCCACACTGCCAGTGTGGCGCGCTCCCAACTGCGCCAATGGCCCTCGCCGCTCGTGTCTGTGAACGGGCTGCAACGATATTATAACATAACTGCAATGATAGTCATAGTTAAATATTTTCAACTTTGTCTGCGGCATTTTTGCCGATGGAAAATTCCGCCAATGTCTGTTATTCTTATAAGTAAGAGTGTTCACTGATAAGGTTCATTGGGTAGATGGGGAAATGATATGAGCATTGCACCGTTGGCACTTAGTAATTATATAATGATCGCGGAACTGCTGGGATTATGGGTTATGCTTGATTCCAATGTCCATCTGAACAAAAGGGCTATAACAGTAACCCGTATCGTGATAATACTCATATGTCTGGAAGCAGTGTTTTGGGCCATTGAAAGATGGACGAGAGAGATAGGATATCTCACATATACAAGGATCATCCTTACCCCCACGATATATCTGCTTCATCCTATCATCATGCTGGGGATCATGGATATGGCGGAATTTTTGAAGAAGCGCCGGATCCTGTATTATCTGCCGGTCATTCTGAGTGCACCGCTTTTGTACACATCTCAGTGGACCCATCTGATATACTGGTTTGATAATAAGAACCTGTATATAGCAGCGGATACTCCCTTGCGTTATTATCCCTATTTTCTTTTTATGCTGTACGTTATCCTGTTTATCGGGGCCTTTACCGTGCGGTATGCCCGTTACGGGACATCAGAGAGAAAGGGTATTCTTATAAGCATTATCGCCGCAACTCTTGGAGTGGTCTTTCATATCATCCTGGAGATCGATGTTGATTACAGTACGCTTTTTGCCTCGCTCTTGCTTATTTACTATTTATCACTGTCCATATTGACAGCCAAGGAAGACACTCTCACCCATCTTCTGAACCGGCAATGTTATTATTCCGATTCGGAAAAGCTTAAGGATCAGATCAGCGCGGTCGTGTCTGTGGACATGAATGACCTGAAAAAGATCAATGACACACAGGGACATGATGCCGGAGACACCGCACTAAAAACAGTAGCAGAGTGCCTTACAAAGAGCAGGATAAAGAATAAAAGGGTGTACCGTATCGGTGGTGATGAGTATGCGGTATTTTACATAGGCAGTACCGAAGACGAGGTCAGGGAAGATATAGAGGATATGCGGGCCAACCTGTCTCAAACCCGATATGTATGTGCTTTCGGTTATAAGATGGTATGCGAAGGAGAGCACGATATCCATGAGGCGATGCGTTTTGCTGACAAGCAAATGTATTCGAATAAGGCCAAGCTCAAGGACACCAATCAGAAAGATGATAGGCTATACGGATGAGAATGACTTCCCGAACAGGCTGGAGTCATGGTCCGACCTTCTGCACCCCGATGATAAGGCTGCGGTATTAAAAGAATATAACGATACAATCAATGACTACTCAGGCAAGAAGAACTATGATGTGGAATACCGCCTTAAGGCCAAAAACGGAGAATGGAGATGGTTCCATGCCATTGGAAGGCTTTTGCGCCGTGAAAACGGAGTCCCTCTTTCTTATGTGGGAATGTTTGTAGATATTACGGATAAGAAGGCTTCAGGAGTATAAATTATGATGACCAGAGAAGAAGCACTTGAATTCGGGCTGTCATTTCCGGATACATATCAGGATGCCCCCTTTCATGATAACAACTGGCAGCTGGTCCGCTATAAGCAGAATAAGAAGGCTTTTCTGTGGACATATGAGAAGGACGGCTGTCTTAACCTGAATGTCAAGGTGGATCCCGAGAAGGCATTTTTCTGGAGAGAGATATACAGGTCGGTTATCCCGGGCTACCATCAGAACAAGGACCACTGGAACTCGGTGATCATTGACGGTACGATACCCGATAAGGATGTAAAGCTGATGATAGCGGAGAGTTATGACCTTGTCAGCGACAGCCCCACGAAGAGAATATATGAAGCTGTAAAGAAAATACCGTACGGCTGCGTGGCGACATACGGTCAGGTGGCTGAACTGGCCGGTGACAGAAAGATGGCGCGTGCCGTGGGTAATGCCCTGCATAAGAATCCGGATCCTGACAATATTCCCTGCTTTCGGGTTGTGAATTCCAAGGGAGAGCTGGCCGGAGAATTCGCTTTCGGAGGTCCGGGAGCACAGGCGAGGCTGCTTGAAGCGGAGGGTATCGAGGTTAAGGAAGGCAGGGTCGATATCAGGAAATTCGGATATAAATATGATAAGGATGAATAAGAGTCTGTTTGGACCCGGACAATTTTATAAAAAGGCGTTAACGATAGCGATACCTATCATGCTCCAACAGCTTATCCAGAACATGGTATCTCTTATAGATAACTTTATGGTATCGGGCCTTGGAGATATATCCATGTCGGGAGTAAATGTCGCAGGACAGGTGCTCTTTATTTTTATGGTATATATTAATGCCATATGCATGACGGGAGGCATATTTCTAACGCAGTTTTTCGGGGCGAAGGATAAGGAAGGGATGCAGCAGGCGTTTCTTTTCAAGCTGATAATGGGACTTGCCGCAGCGGTCCCGTATTTCCTTGTATGTATTGTTTTTCCGAGAAATGTACTGTCGCTTATGCTCATCGGCAATACGCAGGCGGAGATGATACTTGATGAGGCAGTCAGGTACATAAGGATAATGTTTTTTATCGGAATACCCATGACCATATCCATGTGCATCGCATCTTCCCTGAGGGATATGGGCAAGGTCAGAACCCCTCTTGTAGTTACGATCATAGCTACCCTGACCAACACAGCTTTTAACTGGATGCTCATTTACGGCCATATGGGTTTCCCGATGATGGGAGTCAGGGGCGCAGCCTGTGCCACTGTCATAGCAAGAACACTGGAACTTGCGATCTTTCTCGGTATATATTTTAAGGAGAAGCCTGACTTTGCCGTCAGCCTTGGCAAGATGTTCAGGGTTGCCCGTGAGCAGTTTGTCGGGACTCTTAAGAAGGGGGCTTCCATCCTTTTCTGTGAGATGACCTGGGTGCTGTCTGAGACCATAACCACAGCGATCTATAACGGAAGAGGAGGTGCTGATGTCGTTTCGGGCATGGCATCAAGTTTTGCGATAGCCAATCTGTTCTTTATAGCCTTTGGAGGGATCTATTCCGCGACCGGAGTCATTATAGGGAAGACTCTTGGTGAGGGAAAGCTTAAGGAAGCAAGGGAGCAGAAGACATGGATATTATCCGGTTCAGCGGTGTTTGGGCTGTTTATGATGATATTCGGATTTGCCACGACCCAGCTCGTGCCGGTGGTATTCGGAAGGCTCAGCGATAATGCGGTGTCTATATGCAGGAGTATGGTGGTTCTTATGTCATTTTTCATGCCTGTCTGGGTTTACATGAACGGGCAGCAGGCTGTCGCAAGAGCAGGCGGTGATACGGCGATGGGAGCTTACACGGATGCCACCATCACTATTTTTATCATGCTTCCGCTGGTATTTTCGCTTGGCTTTTTTACTCATATAGGGCCGGTGAAGATGTATATGTGTGTGAAGCTGCTCGACCTTCTCAAGCTTGTGGTATTCCATATATGGCTTAAGAAGGAACGCTGGCTTAAGAACCTGACGGTAAGAAGTGCCGGATGATATATAAATGTGATGGATTACGGAGGGAGACAGGGTGAGCATAAGGACAAACTATGAAAAATGGTATGAAGGTGACGAGTATTACTGGGGACTTGAGCCCGGCGACTTTTTGGATGAACTGATAGAGCTATGTCCTCCATCTCCTGATAAAAAGGTTCTGGATATAGGCTGCGGTGAGGGTAAAGATGCTGTTTACATGGCCGAAAAAGGCTATGCAGTTACCGCATTTGACCTGACCGAAAACGGTGTTGCAAAAACACTGGCACTGGCTGAGAACAGGAATGTCGGTATAGAGGCATATGTTGATGATATCAATACATTTGAGGCAGACAACATGTTTGATATAGTCTATTCCACAGGCACGGTCCAGTATCTTTTTGAAGAGAACAAGAAGGCGTTCTTTGATAAGATCAACAGGATCACAAGAGAGAACGGAGTGGTATACTTCAATGTCTTTGTGGAGAAGCCGTTTCTTGAACTTCCTCCGGATTGGGACATTGAGGAGAAGATGTGGAAGCCCGGTGAACTGTTTACGTTTTTCCCTGACTGGAAGGTGGAGAGGATAGACGAAGTGATCTTTGAAGACATGAGCGGCGGGGTCCCGCATTTCCACTGCATGGATACCATCATCTGCCGGAAGGTACCGATTGATGGAAAGATGATGCAGATATGACGCAGAAGAACCGGCTTCACTGTCTTTATCTAAAGGGACTCGGCAGCATGAGACTTCTAAGGTATAAAGAAGCGATCAATGCCTTTGAGGAAGTGCTTAAGGCTGATCCCAATCATCAGAATGCGGCGATATACAGGAATATGGTAATACAGCAACAATAGGTATATATCTGAAGGGAAATCATATGTCAAGGGCTTTGATGATACAGGGTACAATGAGTAATGCGGGCAAGAGCCTTATAGCGACCGGACTGTGCAGGGTGTTTAGGCAGGATGGATTCAGGGTTGCACCCTTTAAGTCCCAGAATATGGCGCTTAATTCTTTTATAACGGCTGAGGGGCTTGAGATGGGAAGGGCCCAGGCAGTGCAGGCTGAAGCCTGCGGACTTGCCCCCGATGTGTCAATGAATCCCCTTCTTCTTAAACCGACATCGGATGTGGGCTCTCAGGTTATCGTAATGGGGAAGGCGATCGGTAACATGAAGGCCATGGACTACTACAGGAAGAAGAAGGAATTCGTTCCGGTTATAAGGGATGCTTACAGGAAGCTTGAAGATGAATCGGATATAATCGTTATCGAAGGGGCAGGAAGTCCGGTTGAGATAAACCTTAAGGATAATGATATAGTTAACATGGGACTGGCCCGGCTCACCGATGCGTCGGTCCTTCTTGTCGGTGATATAGACAGGGGTGGGGTATTTGCGCAGCTCCTTGGTACAATGGAGCTCCTTGAACCATCGGAGAGAGACAGGGTCAGCGGCCTTATCATAAACAAGTTCAGGGGCGACAGGGATATCCTTACCCCGGGACTTAAGATGATAGAAGCAAGGTGTGATAAACCTGTTATCGGCCTCGTACCTTATACGGACATTAAGATAGAGGATGAGGATTCACTGGCAGAAGATCTGAAGAAGGGTATTACGGCAGGTGTTCCACGCCGTACGATAGACATAGCTGTTATCAGGCTTAAATGGATCAGCAACTTTACCGATCTTGATGCTTTCGGGACCGACCCCGATGTCAGCGTACGTTATGCAGACAGTCCCGACAATCTTGGAACACCTGACATGGTCATTATACCGGGGACCAAGAATACGATCGAGGATGCTGCATTTTTAAGGGATTCACACCTTGCGGGTGCGATACGGGAGCTTGCGGCGGGGGGCGTCATGATATTCGGTATCTGCGGAGGATACCAGCTTATGGGAAGAAGCCTCGATGATACCGGGAATGTCGAAGGAGGCGGGAAGGATCACGGCCTTTCGCTTCTTCCTGTTGATACCGTATTCTGTAAGGACAAGATAACAAGACAGGTCAAGGGCAGGATCGGCCGGCTGCCGACACCCTTTGAGGGGCTGTCCGGACTTACAGTATCCGGCTATGAGATACATATGGGAAGGTCCATCATAGACGATGACGGTGTCCCCCTGCTTGAAGGAGACGGATGCGTTAAGGGGTCATGTATGGGGACTTATCTGCATGGTATCTTTGATGATACTGATTTCCGCGGGAGGCTGCTTGATATCCTGTACAAAAGGAAGGGGCTTGCGGGAAGACCGATATCATCGGTCTCATACAGGGAGCATAAAGAAGAGCGCTACGATGCGCTTGCCGATGTGATTAGGAAGAGCCTTGATATGGACAGGATATATGAGCTTGTCCGTCCTGCCGGCTGAGTTGACAGTCATTTGTTATTTTTCTATTATTAAATCATCATGACAATGAGAGATATTCTTCTTACGATTCAATATATATGCATATTGGGGCTTTTCGTTGAAAGCGTTATCGTATTCAAGAGATGGAAGAAGCCCCTGCATGCTTATCTGTTCATAAGCTGTATGGCTACTCTTATCAACAGCATAGGGTATCTTTTGCAGCTTTATTCCGTTTCGCTGGAATCAGATATCACCGCGCTTAAATTTTCATATTTCGGCGGGATATGGATCGCCCTTTTCTCATTACTCTTTATCAAGGAACTGTGCAGGATCAGGATACCCTCCTGGGTCAGCTGGCTGTTGATCCTTCTGCACCTGTGTATCTATGTGTCCATTTTATCCCTGCAGAGGCATAACCTGTATTATACGTATATTGAATATGTCAATGACGGATTATTCCCCAAGCTTGTTCACGGGAATGGAGTGGTTCATACTTTCTTTGCTGTGCTGCAGGTGACTTATATTGCACTTGGCATATTCTGGTTATTTGTATCATATCGAAAAGAGAAGATACGCAGGGCTTCCAACAGGCTCATACTGGTCTTATGTGCATATTTTATCGAGAGTATTTTTTATGTGGTGCAGAAGTTTGACCTGATAAGGATAACTGAATCATATGATGTTACTTCTCTCGGATATCTGTTCGGAACGGTATTCATGCTTGTTGCCATCTTAAAATACGATCTCCTTGGGTCAGGTGAACTTGCAAGGGAATTCATGATTGACAGGCTTTCTGAAGGGATCATCGTCGTGGACCGGTATGGAGAGGTGGGATATTTTAATGATTATGCCAAAGGCCTGTATCCGGAGCTTATGACCAATCCCCTGACCGTAGTTGATAATCTGAAAAAGGCAATATCCGCAGGTGAGAGCATCACAATAGATGACCGGATATTTACCCCTGAAGAGAATGACCTGTTATACAAGAACGAGAGCCTGGGCAAGCTGTATGCTCTTGTGGATGACACTGACCATTACAGGTATATGGAAGAGCTTAAGAAACAGAAGGAGATCGCTGACAGCGCAAGCGAATCAAAGAGCAGGTTCTTGGCCAATATGTCCCACGAGATAAGGACACCTATAAATGCTGTCCTTGGAATGGATGAGATGATATTACGAGAGAGCAGGGAGGCTTCCATAAGGACCTATGCGGCGGACATAATGTCTGCCGGAAGGACTCTTCTTTCCCTTATCAACGATATACTTGACTTTTCGAAGGTTGAAGAAGGCAGGATGGAGATCATACCCGTACAGTATGACCTGTCTTCCCTGATAAATGATCTGGCCAATATGACGCGTGACAGGGCAGTAAGGAAGGGGCTCAAGTTCGACATCGAAGTTGACAGCCATATCCCGAACTTCCTTATCGGTGATGAGATAAGGATAAGGCAGTGCGCCCTGAACATCCTGTCCAATGCCGTCAAGTATACGGAAACCGGGCATGTATGCCTTAAGGTTACCTACAGGAACAGGGACGACAGGAATATCCTTCTTGATATCCTGGTCGAGGATACCGGCATCGGCATGAAAGAAGAGGATATAGAGAAGCTTTTCTCGCCCTATAAGCGTATAGATGAGAAGCGTAACCGGTCGATTGAGGGAACCGGCCTTGGAATGAGCATTACCAGGGAGCTTTTAAGGCTAATGGGAAGTGAGCTTACCGTTAAGAGTGAGTATGGCAGCGGAACGGAAGTGTCATTTGCCGTGAAACAGCAGGTGACTTCATGGGAGGAGATAGGTGATTATTCATCAAGGTTTAAGGAGTTGAAAACAGATCTGGCGGATTATCATGAACTCTTTCATGCGCCGGATGCAAGGATCCTTGTGGTTGATGATACCGAAATGAACCTGACCGTGATCCACAACCTGTTAAAGAAGACACGGATCCGCATTGATACTGCTGCCTGCGGCCGTGATGCAATAATGCTTGCTTCGACCAATCCGTATGATGTGATCTTCATCGATCATATGATGCCTGATATGGATGGCATCACGACACTTGAGCATATAAGGGAGGATGGTAAGAATCAGGAGACCCCGGCTGTTGCCTTTACCGCAAATGCCGTGTCGGGTTCGAGGGAGATGTATATGGATGCAGGTTTTACCGATTACCTCAGTAAGCCTGTGGATGGAAACCTGCTTGAGACCATGCTTAAGAAGCTGATCCCCGCGGGTAAGATAAGGAAGCCGGAACCTTCCGAAGATGTACGGGCAGGTGCACAGGCTTCTTCAAGATCCCGCATACTTGTAGTGGATGATGATGAATCCGTATGTGCACTTATAAAGAGCATTATGGAAGGAAGCTACGAGATAAGGGTGCTGCTTTCTGGCCGGGATGCCGTAAGGGAAGCCGTTGATTACATGCCGGACCTTATCCTGCTTGATATACATCTGTCGGACGGCAACGGATTCACCGTGATGGAGGAGCTTAAAAAGGACATGACAACAGCCGACATTCCGGTGCTCCTTATAACAGGTGATAATGACAGCGTTACAGAAGAGAACGGATTTAAGAGCGGTGCAGCCGACTACATACGTAAGCCCTTTGTACCCGATGTTCTCAAGCAGAGAGTCAAAAGGATAATAGATCTTCACCACTATCAGAAATCCATTGAGAAGGAAGTAAGACGCCAGACAGGAAAGAGTAAGAGACTGACCAAAGAGATGATGCTTGCCCTGGCGAAAACAGTCGATACCAAGGACCATTATACGGATGGTCACTCAAGACGTGTTGCCGCACTGTGCGCAGAGATCGGAAGGCGGCTTGGCAAGAACGACGAGGAACAGGTTGAGCTCTACCAGATCGGCCTCCTTCATGATATAGGCAAGATAGGGATACACGACGACATCATACATAAGGATACACGCCTTACCGATGAAGAGTTTTCCGTTGTCAAGGATCATACGGTTAAGGGAGATGAGATACTTAAGGAGATAACCGATATGCCCAATCTCCATGAGGGCGCAAGATGGCACCATGAGAAGTTCGACGGAACAGGCTATCCTGACGGGCTGAAGGGCGAGGATATCCCTGAGAGCGCACGGATTGCCTGCATCGCTGACTGCTATGATGCCATGACTTCTACAAGGACCTATTCCGTACCAAGGAAACAGGAGGATGTACGGGCGGAAATAGAGCGCTGCAGGGATAAATGGTTTGATCCCCGGGTTGCGGATGTCATGCTTGCAATGATCGATGAAGATACGGATTACAGGATGAATGAACATGCAGTGGGCTCTGATGTGTGGAAGCAGTATGACCGGTTGTGGCTGAATGCCGACATCAGTGAAGAGGAAGAAGAGGAAGTTCGCGTTCCCGTGATCCCGGAAACAGGCACAACAGAAGAAGCAGATACTAAACTGCCTGAATGGCTTTATGAAACCGAAGGCCTGGATACAGAGAAAGGACTTAAGAACTGCGGCTCGCAGGAAGGATATCTGGCTGTTCTCACAACCTTCCATCAGACTGCCCGTGTTAAGGCTGATGAGATAGAATCCCTGTATGAAGCAGAAGATATTGAGAACTATACAATAAAGGTTCATGCGCTTAAGAGCTCGGCAAGGATAATAGGGGCTGACAGCCTGTCTGAGATGGCGAGAGAACTTGAGGATGCCGGCAAGGCAGGCGATCTCGATAAGATACACGACAATACACAGGCTCTTCTTGAAGAATACCGTGCCCTTGATCTTAAGCTGTCAGGACTTGATGAAGAAAAGAGCGCCCTTAAGGAGATCGGTGAAGAAATGCGAAGGGAGGCCTTCCAGACGGTCGAAGAGATCGCAGGGAGCATGGACTTTGGAATGATGGAGGGGATAATAAAGGACCTTAAGGGATACAGACTCTCCGCCGAAGACAGTGAAAGGCTGCAACGTATGGAAGATATGCTGATGCTGCTTGACTGGGATGGGATAAGCAGCATTACCAAGGAGGTTTTAAATGAGTGAACAGAATGAAAGGGGAGGCGTTCTCATCATAAGCGAAAAAGAGAGCTTCCTGATAAACAGTCTGGTACAAAAGCTGGAGAACAGCGGTGTTTCCTCATTTGTCTGTCATGGAAACATTAAGGAGATGGAAGAGCGTCGGGATAAGACAGAGCTTATGATCCTCTTTCTGGGAGAAGAGGTTGAAAATATGACGGAAACGCTTGTGTATCTGAAGGATCTTGCCGGAGATATTGACAGGAAGATGATCATTATCGGTGATGATGATGAGTATGGAGCCGCACTTAAGATAATCCCGGAAGTTCTGGTCATAGAACGCTTTAAAAGACCGCTTGCCATGGACGACCTGATAAAGTCAATAGGCAGATACATGGAAGAGAACACCGGTGAAAAACGCAGGAAGACTATACTTATAGTTGATGATGATATAACATATATGCGTACCGTATATGAGTGGTTAAAAGACAGTTATCATGTGGGAATGGCTTCAAGCGGAGTTCAGGCGATAAGCTATCTTGCAAGGAACAGGGCTGACCTTATCCTTCTTGATTATGAGATGCCCATAGCCAATGGCCCCCAGGTACTTGAAATGCTGAACGGTGACTCTGAAACAGATAAGATTCCCGTTATGTTCCTGACCGGCCATGCAGATGTTCAGAGCGTACTCTCTGTGGTAAGCCTGTGCCCGGCAGATTACCTGCTTAAAACGATAGACAAGCCGGGTCTTCTTAAGAAGCTGGATGATTTCTTCGAAAAGAACAAATAGCGGAATATAGGGAAAGATTAACGTGGCATCAGCTTCTCAAGATCAAGCCTGTATGCATTATCGCCCACAGCTTCATAACCGGTTTTTTCAAGATAGGAAACATGATCCCTTGCCTCCTGCTTGAACAGGAGAGACTTATATCCGTCATGAGCCATTTTCTCATAGAGGAAACGACCGACCGATGCATCGCGGTAAGCGGGAGTTGCGTAGTCAAGGAGAACTTCGACCTTGCCCGGTTCGGTTTCCTTCCCGAGGAACAGACCGGCCGGAACCGATTCGCAGCATACCAGATATGCTATATCAGCCACGATGTTCTCTGAGGAAAATCCCGGAAACCAATGCTGGATGTCATCTGCGCTGCTCTTAAGAAGATGAGAAAAATAGCCGTCGTTTATATCTGTTTTTACAAGGGTATACGCCCGCTCTTCCCTAAGGATACGAAGAAGGTGATATATGTTTATTCCGGCAAGGCAGATGTTCATGATGGCCGTCGGATACGATCTTATCGCCAAGGCATAGCCTGCGAAAATAACACTTCCGGTAAGGTTAATAAGCCTGAGCTTGACGACTGATGTCATGAGCATCGATATGAGTACCAATGCCGAACCGATATATCCTATTATCTCGATGAGAAGCTTAGTATCCATCCTGTATCCTCCCGACCCGGTTATTTATTCTGATTATACATCATATATAGGACAAAACGATATTTTTTTGAAAATCATTATGGAAAAAGAGACGATCACAGAAAATCTCATACCGGTTGTCATTGCGGGTCTTCGCACCGGTGAAGACGACGAAGAATTCGAGCGTGCAATGAAGGAGCTTGAGAGCCTCTGCGAGGCATGTGAACTTGAGGTGAAGGGAACGATCACCCAGGCCCTTGTGCATCCTGATAATGCCACATGGCTCGGTTCGGGCAAGGCTGAAGAACTGGCCTGTCTTGTGAGGACAGTGGAAGCAGAGCATGTAGTGTGCCTTGGGAACCTCTCGCCTGCCCAGATGAAGAACCTCCAGAGAGTCATAGAAGCTCCGGTATGGGACAGGACCAATCTTATACTTGAGATATTTTCGAGAAGGGCAAGGACACGTGAGGCCGGGCTTCAGGTTGAGTCGGCATATCTGCAGTATATGCTGCCACGGCTTACCGGAATGTGGAAGCATCTCGGGCGTCAGAGCGGAGGCGGGGGCAGCAGGGCCAACAAGGGTATAGGTGAAAAACAGATAGAGCTTGACCGCCGCCAGATATCCCATCGGATCAATGAGCTTAGGAAGGAACTTAAGCAGATAGAGAAAACAAGGGATGTACAGCGCAAAGGCAGGGAAAGAGACGGATACCCGCATGTGGCCCTTGTCGGTTACACGAATGCAGGCAAATCCTCCCTGATGAACCGGCTTATTGACATGAGCGTTTCTGCATCGGAGAGAACTTCAGCCAAGAAGGTGTTTGAGAAGGATATGCTGTTTGCAACACTCGATACATCTGTCCGTAAGATCGATATCCAGGGCCGGAAGCCCTTTCTCCTGTCGGATACCGTAGGATTTATTGAGAACATACCGCATGACCTCATTAAGGCATTCAGGTCAACACTTGCGGAAGTGAAGTATGCTGATGTGATACTGATAGTCATGGATTCATCGGATCCGCATCATGTGATGCATAAGAAGGTTACGGAGGATACTCTGCGGGATCTGGATGTATCAGGCATTCCCCGTATGTATGTATACAACAAGGCAGATCTGCGTGAT
Source organism: Lachnospiraceae bacterium (assembly GCA_024690425.1). Next base: position 12,469 of record JAILCT010000199.1, read on the forward strand.
GGGGGACTGACTGTTAAGAATCAGCCGGATGGTGATTCTTACTATATCTCAGCCCGTACCGGATACGGGATAGATGAACTGCTTGATGCCATGCAGGATATTTTTAAGGCAGGAAGCCGTATGATAGATATATGCATTCCTTATACGGACGGACATATCCTGAGCCGTATACATAGGGAAGGCGAGGTTTTGGAGGAGAGTTTTGAATCGGACGGAACACATATAAGAGCTGTCTGTCCTGCCCCTCTTGCCGACTGTATAATGAATGCCAATGATTATAAAGGAGACTTTTCGTGAGAAGAAGAATTGCCATGCTGATGGCTGCAGCTGTGACAGCCTGTGCACTGTCAGCGTGCGGTACCGCCGGCCCAGACAGGCCTGCGGACGGGGCCGCTGATGACAGATTAAGGATAGTCACAAGCATATTTCCCGAATACGACTGGGTTGTGAATATACTCGGAAGTAATCCGGCAGGGGCTGAGGTCACCCTGCTGCTTGATAAGGGCGTGGATCTTCACAGTTATCAGCCTGCCGCTGAAGACATTATGAAGATATCAACCTGCGACATGTTCATATATGTTGGAGGAGAATCCGATGAGTGGGTCGATGATGCCCTTAAGGAAGCAGCCAATAAAGATATGTCAGTGATAAATCTTCTTGATGTCCTTGGAGACTCGGTCAGGGAAGAAGAGGTGGTAGAGGGGATGCAGGAGAGCGGACATGAGGAGGCCCATGAGGAAGGTGAGACCGAATATGATGAACATGTGTGGCTGTCGCTTAAGAATGCGACCATGCTCACAGAATATATTTCGGGGGAACTTAAGAGGATAGATGAACAGAATGCGCAGACCTACACAACAAACACGGAAGCATACATAAAAAAGCTTAATGATCTTGATAAGAAATATATGGATGCCGCTTCACAGGGCCGCGTAAAGACCCTTCTGTTCGGAGACAGGTTTCCATTCAGATATCTGACAGATGATTATGGTCTGTCCTACTATGCGGCTTTTTCGGGATGCTCGGCTGAAACGGAAGCGAGTTTTGAGACGATCACTTTTTTGGCGGAAAAGGTTGATGAGCTGTCACTGCATTCCGTTATGACCATCGATGGATCGGATCACAGGATGGCCGAAACCATAGTTAAGAATACAGCCGGTAAGGATCAGCAGATACTGACAATGGATTCGATGCAGTCAGTTACATCAGCCGATATAGAAGGAGGAAGGACGTATCTTTCCGTAATGGAAGACAACCTTGCAGTACTTACCGAAGCACTTGACTGAGCTGTGGGATCTGACGGCATTTACTGAGAAGTAAAAAAGTGTTGACAGGATAATACTTCGGTGATAGAATTAAATTAATTCGAGAGGCGAAGTAAATATCCGAATGATAAAAGGGAACGGAATGGACAGGATAACACCTGAAGAGGGCTTTAAACAGTTTACTGCTTATATAGATGAGATAAAGGAACTTCTCTCATCTGAACTGTGGGGAAATATTTTCCTCAACTGCTCGAAGAATGAGGTTTTGATATTCTGGCTTCTGTATCAGAGAAATGAAGTCAATATGTCCGAGATAGCCGAATATATCCATGTACCCTTGAACACCGCCACAGGTATAGTGGGAAGGATGGAGAAGGGCGGACTTATAGAACGGACGCGCAGTGAAGAGGATAAGAGGATAGTACTTATCAGATTCAGTGATAAGGGCATGAAGCAGTTTAGGAGGCTCATCAGTGAGCTGATGACCTATGTGTCGAAGATATTGTGCGCATTCACTCCCGAAGAACTGAAGCTCATGGAAGATATGATGGCCAGGGTAAAGGATGTATTAAAAGAGGAGAAGAAAAAAGAAGTTACCGGTAAAAAGATCCGCAGGATCACGATAGAGTAAAATAAAGGCAGCGAAAGCTGCCTGTAAAAAGCCTAAATACTTCGAATGCGGAAATATTCGAAAGAGGAACTATATACATTTATTAAGATCAGCAATGAGGCTGATCTGCAAGGAGGATTCAAGGTGGATACAAGGATCATCATCTTTACGGGAAAAGGCGGAGTGGGGAAGAGCAGCGTCGCTGCTGCCCATGCATTAAAAAGTGCTTCGCAGGGGAAGAATACCCTGCTTGTGAGCACGGATATGGCACACAACCTCGGTGATATATTTGAGGAAAATCCGGGAAGAGATATTAAGAATGTAAGGGACGGACTTGATGTGTATGAGATAGATCCGCAATATGTCATGGAGAATGATTTTGCGGATATCATGAAGTATATTTCAGACCTTTTGTCTCAGAAGGATATGAACGGACTTGAGGATATGGGGATGCTTCCGGGTATGGAGGAACTGTTTTCCCTGCTGAGGATATCGCAGCTTCATAAGAGCGGTATATATGACAGGATAATTGTTGACTGTGCGCCCACGGGTGAGACTTTGTCGCTGCTTAAATTCCCGGAGCTCCTTTCCTGGTATATGGAGAAGCTGTTCCCGATAGGCAAGGTCGGAGTAAGGGTACTGTCACCGATATCCAGGCAGCTTTTTAAGATCGAGATGCCCAACAGGCATGCGATGAATGATATAGAGAGAATGTTTGTGAAGCTTATGGAACTGGAAGAGCTTCTCAAGAACCGGGATATCACGAGCATAAGGATTGTGACCACACCCGAGAAAATGGTCGTTGAAGAAACAAAGCGTAATTATATGTATATGAACCTGTATGACTTTAACGTTGACGGACTGTATATAAACAGGATACTTCCTTCCGATATAGGGAACGATTTTTTTGACGAATGGCTAATAGTTCAGCAAAGATATATTGCTGAGATCGAGGATACATTTGCCGCCCTTCCGATATACAGGATCCCCTGGTATGACGAAGAACTTAAGGGCGTGGAAAACATATCCAGAATAGTGAGGGATGTCCTTAAAGATGAGGCTGTCTTTGATACAAGAGTCATCAATGACAGGGAGAGATTTGAACAGACACAGGAAGGTTATCTGTTAAGAGTCAATATTCCGGGAGCGGATAAAAACAATATCGATCTGTACCAGGCGGCTGCGGATATTGTGATAAAAGCAGGGAACTTCAAGCGAAACATACCGCTGCCCAACATCCTTAGGGATCATATGGTGTCGGGGGCGAAATATGAGGACGGAATTCTTAACATAAGATTTGCGAAAGGAGAACCGTGATGAATATGGAAATGGTAAAAAGACTGAAAACAGCTGCACATTATCAGAGACAGGCTATACGGGCACTTATACCCAAGAACATGGAAGGACACCTGGATGTCATCGGAAAGGAAATAAAGGAAATACTTAAGGAAACAGTGATCGGAATGGCTTCAGGGTCCGGAGATAATGCATCCGGATCCGGCGGATCAGGAGCCGAAAGCAATGTCAAAAAGGTAACAATAGACTGAAGAAATATCAAATACTTAAGGAGGCTTAAGATGAGAGTGATCATATATACCGGTAAAGGCGGAGTGGGAAAGACAAGCATGGCAGCAGCTACAGCCTGCAGGATAGCAGAAAACGGGAAGAGAGTCATTATAATGAGCACGGATCAGGCGCACAGCCTGGGAGATGCTTTTGACCGGCGTATAGGCAGCGAACCCGAATCCATAACCGGGAACCTGTATGCATTGGAGATAGATACCGTAGCAGAGAGTGAGAAAAGCTGGGGAAAGCTTAAGGATTATTTTAAAAGACTTCTCACATTAAAGGGCGGAAGCGGGATAGAAACAGAAGAACTTCTGGTGTTTCCGGGGCTGGAGGAACTGTTTTCGATGTTTAAGATACTCGAACTTTACGAAAGCGGTGAGTATGACACGATCATTGTTGACTGTGCACCGACAGGTGAGACGCTGGCACTTCTTAAATATCCGGAAAGATTTTCGAACCTTATAGAAAAGGTACTGCCGATCAAAAAAGCCGGAGTAAAGACCGTGGGGCCGGCGGTGGAAGCAATGACGAAGATCCCGATGCCGGATGAGGATGTTTTCGGAGATATTGAAGGTCTTATGAGCAAGATGCAGCGCCTGCAGGATCTTATGCTTAACAGGGATGTGGTCAGCCTGAGGGTGGTGACAACTCCGGAAAAGATCGTTATAAACGAAGCTAAGAGAAACTTCACCTGCCTGTACCTGTACCGTTATAATGTTGACGCGGTAATAGTGAATCATATCTATCCGGACAGGGCAATGGAAGGATATTTCGGAAAATGGATGAAGCTGCAGGCAGAGGGTCTTAAAGAGATAGAAGAGAGCTTCAGTGAGGTCCCAAAGTTCTATGTTGAACTTCAGCCCGGTGAGATCAGAAAACTTGATGTCCTCAAAAAGATCGGCGATATGATCTATGGTAAGTTCGATCCGGATGAAATACTGTTCAGCCGGGAGATATACAGAACAGATACAGACAATAAAACGCTGAGTATTTATCTTCCGTTTGCCGATAAGGAAGAACTCATTCTTGAACAGGATAAGAGCGAGATCATTGTTGGGGTGAAGAATGAACGCAGAAGGTTTCCCGTTCCGGCCGGATTTACGGGAATGGATATAGCCGGTGCGGACTTTAAAGACGGATACCTGAATATAAGATTTGGTGACGTATGATGATCAGCATTATACGAAGATAAGAATACGTATTGACAAGCTATGAACATCGGAATAAAATGTTCATAGCTAATAGTTAGCAATATCTAACCAAGCATTGACTGATATGGGGAGACTATATGGGAAAAGCATTCACTCAGGAAGAACGAGAGGAATTACAGGAGAAGCTGCGGAGAACAGGACTTAAGCTCCTTGCCGAGAATGGGATCAGAAATATATCCATAAGGCAGCTGACCAGGGAAGTAGGCATAGCCCAGGGAGGATTTTACACGTTTTATAAGGACAAGGATGATTTTGTGGAAGACCTGTTTCTGCTTAGGATCAGAGAAAAAACCGGCCTTATGTATGAAAACAGAAGTAAGACCCTGAATGATCCGCGAGGATTTCTTATCGACCTTCTGTATAAAGAAGGTATGCACCTTAAACAGAATAAGGCCTTTATCAACAGCGAAAGCGATACGATAAGCTTCTTTCAGAACAACAGAAGCGACAAAAGCTTTAAGCTGTATAAAGCCTTTTTTGAGAGGATGATCTCTTTCTGGGAAGAAAACGGGTACAGGATAGAGTGCGACACATCAAAGATAATGAGTATCGCAAGGGCGGCAGGTATGCTGTTTATAAACTCCGAACTCATAGGTGAAGAGCATTTTGCGGAAATATACAGGGTTTTCTGTGAGGCGGAAACGGACAGGTTCTTTAAGTGTAAGAAGGATAATCCATAGGTATTGCATGTTTGTACGGAATACGCATAAGAGTATGAACAAGGACGATGGATCAAAAAGAGAAAACAGGATTAAAAAGCTGACGAATGAGCCGGTATATCCCCTTCTTGTAAGGATGGCCATTCCATCGATGATCGGCATGATGGTAAGTACAGTCTATTCCATGACCGATACCTTTTTTGTCGGGAAGCTTGATAACGTTGACCTGACCGCATCGGTGGGAATAGTGTTTTCCTTCGTTTCCGTGATACAGGCCATAGGATTCTGGTTTGGATACGGGAGCGGTAACCACATATCCGGAAGTCTCGGTAAGAGGGATATAGGATCAGCAGAAAGAATGGCGGCAACGGGAATCCTTATTGCCATCCTCACAGGACTTTTTATTGTACTTTTCGGGCTTCCCTTTACAGACAGGCTGTCAGTACTGCTTGGTGCCGGGGATGGGCTTCTTCATACAGCGACAGTCAGGTATTTAAGGATCACGATACTTACCGTACCCTTTATGCTCATCTCAAACGTTCTGTATAACCAGTTAAGGCTTGCAGGATCGGGACGTGATTCCATGACAGGCCTGCTTGTCGGAATGGTCCTTAACATGGTCCTTGATCCGGTCTTTATACTGGTCCTCAAAATGGACGTTGCCGGGGCGGCCCTTGCTTCCATGGCAGGCCAGATAAGCGGATGCATTGTTCTTTTCTTTAATACCGAAAGAAACGGAAATGTAAAGATCAGACTGCGATCGGCACAGCTTAATACAGAGAATATACGAAAGATCCTTACCGGAGGAGCTCCGAACTTCTGCAGACAGGGGATAAGTTCTGTATCTTCGGTGATACTCAATAATGTGGCGGGCAGTTTTGGAAATTATGCCATTGCCGCACTTACAATAGCGCTTCGTATATCGTATATCGCATATGCACTGGTCATCGGCTTCGGGCAGGGATTTCAGCCAATATGTGCCATCAATTACGGGGCAGAAAAATACAGCCGTATAAAGAAAGCATTTAAATATGCCCTGGCTACTGTAAGTGTCTTTCTTGTCATATCCGTGACATTCCTGTTTTTTAAATCTGATATTCTTGTTGCCGGATTTACAAAAGATACGGATGTAACGCTTCTTGCCATAAGGATGATACGGGCCCAGTGTATGATAATGCCCTTTATGGGATTTTATATCTTATGCGGGATGTTCCTGCAGAACATAGGAAGATTCGGATCGGCAACACTGGTTACAATAGCCGAGAACGGAACATTTCTGATACCTGCAGCGCTGATCATGCCGCAGCTTTTCGGACTGAATGGTCTTGTTTACTGCAGGAGTGCGGCAAGCCTTGCAGCCCTCGTGCTTTCACTCATCATAGGCTTACGGGCCTGGGATAGATATTTGAACAAAGATGAATAATATGGAGGCGACTAAGATGTCAAAAAACATAAGATCGTTTGGAGAGATAAAAAAAGAGGATATCGGATCGGCAGGAGGAAAGGGAGCAAACCTCGGGGAGATGACAAGAGCCGGGATCAATATTCCGGATGGCGGCGTGCTTCTGGCCTGTGCTTATGATGAGTACTTAAGCTTTAACAGGATAGAGCCTGAAAAATACGAGGATGGCGAAGGGTTAAGGGAAGCGATAAGACAGGGGAAGCTTCCGGAAGATTTAAGCAAAGAGATAGAGGATTTCTACATTTCGATCGGTGGGGATAATGTAAGGCTTGCGGTAAGATCTTCTGCGACGGCGGAGGACCTTGATGATGCAAGTTTTGCCGGGCAGCAGGAAACCTATCTTAATGTGACCGGATTATCGGACCTATACGATAAAATAAAGTTGTGCTTTTCATCCCTGTGGGGTGACAGGGCAGTAAGCTATAGGAAAAATTACGGTTATGATAAAGAGAAGGTTTCACTGGCAGTCGTTATACAGAAAATGGTTGAGAGTGAGTCATCAGGTGTCATGTTCACGTCCGATCCCGCAGGAGAGAAGGAAAACGTCCATATAAACGCATCCTACGGTCTTGGGGAGGCAGTCGTATCCGGTATAGTAAGTCCCGATGAATATATATGCAGCAGGGATGGAAAGATAAAAAAGCAGATCATAGGGTCCAAGGAAGAAGAGATAATATACAGCAGGGCTGATAAGGGAACAGTAAGGGTTCCCGTCGACGAAAAAAGGAGGAAGAGGGCAGTCCTTGATAAAGACGTTATTGCAGGGCTTGTGGCAGAGGGCATAAGGATAGAGCATCATTACGGACACCCCATGGATATAGAATGGGCTGTGGCAGACGGTGAGATATTTATCCTGCAGGCCAGGAGCATTACGACACTTAAAGAAAATAATACGAAAGTATTCAGCGATGATGACTTTGCGGGATATCCGAAGGTTAAGAGGGCGAAGGGAGCAACGCGGGAAGGAGTGCTTTTTAATCTTGAGAAGACGCCGACTCCGTACTATCCACTGGATCATGATTTTGGCGGCCTTGTCGGAGAACAGAAGAACACTCTTTTTAACGAGATAGGGATAGACTTTAAGGGCGGGATGTATCCGATAGATAAGGATGGAGTGTCATACCAGGGGAATAAAGTACGGGTGACTAAGAATATTTTTGCGGTTCCGAGGTACTTAAAAAAGATCCTGGATATAGACAACAATATAAGATGTGCGGATGAATCCCTTAAGCACTGCAGTGATGATTTTGAAC
>JAILCT010000118.1 GCA_024690425.1 Lachnospiraceae bacterium
ACATAATAAGAAAAATATTCCCTGCATTTTATACCGGCATTTGTTTTCTGATGGTTTATTCAATTATCCGTTGGATCGGAGTTTTCATTGCGGATAGAAAAGATATCAAGAGACGTAAAAAATATTCCTGGTTATGCCTTGCCTGCATGGGCATTATGATCCTTGCTTTGTTTGCAAGCTTCGTTATCGCCTTCAAACGCAATACCATGTGATGGGAATAGTATGAAGATCATAGTAAGCGCATGTCTTTTGGGGCAGAAATGTAAATACAACGGCGGCGACAACTACTGTCAAAAGGTTTTGGATCATGTTAAAGGGCATGAGGTTATCCCTGTCTGCCCTGAGGTTTCCGGCGGCCTTCCCACTCCAAGGACTCCCTGTGAGATAGTTGATGGTGTTGTTCTTAACAAAAACGGGGAAAACAAAGACAAAGAATTCAGAGCAGGCGCAGAACTGTGCCTGAAAAAAGCAATCGATGAAAACGCAGATCTTGCCATACTCCAGTCAAGAAGCCCCTCCTGCGGTGTAAATCAGATATATGACGGAACTTTTTCAGGCACGCTTATCGATGGCAGCGGAGTCTTCGCCACCATGCTATCCGAAAACGGCATCAAAGTAGTGGATGCGGAGGATCTTTAAAACTCCTCATTTCCGATTGACCACTTATCTTTCCACAACTCAACTATTTCGGAACGCTTGGAAGGTCTGATAAGATAAAGGCCCAAAACAATACCGATTATTCCCGCGATGATCGTGATCCAGTCACCTATCCCGAAACTACTCATTATCCCGCCTGAATCACCAAGGTCTCCCCTGACAAACTCCATGAAATCCACGCTCATATGCGCCAATATCGTTGGCCAAAGATTTCCTGTGCGAAGATAAACCGCACCTAATATCATCCCTATTCCGGCTGCATATGCAGCCTGTCCCAACGATATCAAAAGCGGAGCACCTGCAAACGCATTTAACACATGGGCCAGCCCGAATACAATCGAAGAAAGCCAGAATATCTTAGCAACACCCTTTTCCGTGTTATCCCTTCTCAGATAATTTGCAACTCCCAAACCTCTGAAAGCTACTTCCTCTCCAAATCCCGGTGCAAATGCTCTCAGAAAAGCCAGAAAAACACTTGCCGTTCCAAACCGGGTCCAACTTACTATACTTCCGGTCCAGTGAATGACGAGGATAGGCAAAAGGAACAGAAGTCCCTTAAGCAGATCTTTCTTTTTAAGCATTCCGTCGAATGACGGCCTAAACCACAAATAGAATAAGCCTATTACAAGAACAGAGCCGACTGCCATTCCGAAGCCGCTTGCCTGCTCTATCTCTATTCCCACAACATTCTGCGTAACAACATAGCCGGGAATCAGTCTGCCAAGTATTTTAGTGTCAATGATATCACTGACGATCCCCGCTACTGCCATTGAGAAGATCATCAGCACAAAATACCCCAAAACGGGATGATCCAAAACGTTATTTTTTCTTTTTTTCATATTTGCGATCCGCCTTCCATAAAGCCTTTTATTCATTATAACAAAAAAGGAAGCTGAAAACCAGCTTCCTTATATTTAAGGCATAATCATCCAATGCTCTCAAGCTCTATCAAAACGCCCCTGAAATCTCCTTCCATATCGGGAGAGCCTTCATTTATAAGAAGGCCGGCATTCATTATCGTATCCCCGTGCAGGATGAATTCTCTCGACATGCGAAGCGCTTCCTCTGCGGGTGACTCTTCTTCGCGAAATGACTCATTGGCAGATCCTGCGTCCGCATCCTCAAAGCTCCCTGGCTTTATCGACGGATATTCAATACCGAGCACCCTCTTATCGCAGGTTATTCGGTATGATGCATCGGGATCAAGTCCCTGAGGCTTTATAAGAACGCTCCTGCTGTTCGGCCGTGAAAGAACCTTTATATATGTGATCAGGGCGCGTGACTTTTCCTGCGAAACCACCATCCAGCAGTCGTTATATCCGTTCTCCCTGTAGGATGATATCCTGTAATAATCACCGGTCCTTACAAGGCTGTTGTACTTATGATACATCTTAACCTGTGAAGGGATCTGGTCACGGTCTTCCTGCGGGATCCTTGTGATATCAAGCTCGTATCCGAAGGTTCCTGCCAGCGCGACATATCCCCTTGTCTCAAAGGGTGCGATGCGTCCCACCGTATGATTGGGGCAGTCGCTTATGTGGGCCCCCATGCTCGATAAGGGATATACGATCGCCGTACCTTCCTGGATGCTGAGCCTCTCGATGGCATCCGTATCGTCAGAGCACCAGATCTGCGGGCTGTAGTAAAACATACCGGGATCAAACCTTGCGCCCCCGCCCGAGCAGTTCTCAAGAAGAAGGTCGGGAAAGTCATCAAGGAGCCTTTGCTGCATATCATATACGCCCAGCATGTATCTGTGGAAGAGCTCACCCTGTCTGTCGCCTGCAAGGGCATAGGATCCGATATCGCAAAGTCCCCGGTTCATATCCCATTTAACGTACTCTATATTGGCGCTTGACAGGACAGCCTTTATCCTTGAATAGATCTCATCCACGATCTCCCTGCGCGACAGGTCCAGCACATACTGGTTTCGCATAAGAGTCGCCGTCCGTCCAGGTATCGCGATCGCCCAGTCAGGATGCTCACGGTAAAGGTCGGAATCAGGCGATATCATCTCGGGTTCCAGCCAGATACCGAACTTAAGCCCTCCCTTGTTCACCTCATCGACCAGGTACTTAAGCCCTCCCTTTATCTTATCTTCGTTAACAAACCAGTCACCGAGAGCCATGTTATCGGAGCTTCTGTTCCCAAACCATCCATCGTCCATCACCAGCATCTCGATCCCGCTCTTCGCCGCTTCCTTAGCTATTGCAATGAGCTTATCCGTATCAAAGTCAAAATAGGTCGCCTCCCAGTTATTGATAAGGATGGGCCTCGGTGCTTCCTTATATTTATTGTTCCTGCAGGCTCCGCATATGAGATGGTCCCTGAACAGCTTATGGAAGGTCCGGCTCATGCGGCCTATGCCGCTGCACGAATACACCATGACCACCTCAGGTGCGCTGAAGGATTCCCTGCTCTCAAGCTTCCATCCAAATCCCACCGGATTTATACCCACAAGGCATCTTAAGCTGTTGTGCTGCGACCTCTCAACACTTGCGGTAAAATTGCCTGAATATACGAAACTGAAACCATACACCTCTCCCTGTGTCTGCGTGGTATTCCTTCCCGCCACTGCCATGAATGGATGCATCTGATGGGAGCTCTCTCCACGTATCGAACTTACCTCATGCCTTCCGTATCCTATGGGACTCCTGTCTATATGCCTCTCCCTTGCCCAGCTTCCGTGAAGTGTGATAAGGTCATGGTCCTTACAGTCCATGTCAAGGCACAGGGATAAGGCCTTGCGAAGAAGGAGGGTTCCCTTACCGGTATTCTCATACCTGACGCTTCTGGTTATTGCGTCAATGCCCTCAAATACTGAATAGGAAAGGTTTATGACCAGTCCGGTCAATTCGTCCTCAAGCTCTATTTCCAGGGTTTCACAATCATTTTCATCGCCATAAGCCGACGGCAGTCCCTGTATTTTCGGCTTACCCTTATATATTTTATGGTTTACATAACTAAGCTGGCACCCCTGGTGACCGCCTTCTGTTTCAAGCCTTAAGCAGCCGCTCCTTCCGTCACCAACACCCTCGGCCGGATACTCAAAATATGCCGCGTCAAGGAAGCTCCCCCTGTCCCTGTTATTCACGGACGGCGTAAAGGGATTCTCATAAATGCGGGCAAGATATCTCACATCATCATCACTTATCGAAGCTCCGTAATAAACATGAAGGAGAAATTCCTCTACCACTGCACACACATAGGAAGTCCTCGGTGTATCAAGCTTAAAGAGCTTCTCCTTCTCCATATATCTTATTCCCATTTTTTCTCCTTCTAAAATGAAACGGGGGGGACGGTTCCCTGTTTCATTTTTGATGTAAACAAAGGACGGTTCCCCGGTTCACATACAGCTTACTCCATAACCGGCATCACTGACTTTCTCTCGATAAGTGTACCCGACACGAGTACACGCCCTACCGAGTAGGCAGGATCGGCAAGCTTGTCAAGCATTATCCTTATGGCTGTCCTGGCCAGCAGGTCTGTATCAACGCCATAGGTTGTGATCTTGGGTGAACTCATCTCGGCATAGATAAAATTGTCAAATGCCACAACAGAAATATCGTCAGGAACCCGGTATCCATCCTTCTGTAACCGCTTTACCAGATCAAACGCCGTAGCATCCGAGTTGCACACAAAGGCCGTCGGCATATCCTCAGGGAGTGCGAACTTTATCCTCTCGCCTTCGTCATCCCTGTCT
>JAILCT010000210.1 GCA_024690425.1 Lachnospiraceae bacterium
TTGACAGTCTTTCCTGTATCCTGGAAATACGGTCGGATGCGTAAGCCCTTGTTTCTTCAGGAGCTTTACGCTCATCTGACATGAGCCATGTTTTGTACTCCTCGATCACTTTGTTGTTTTCTTTGTGTGATTCATTGACTATGGGCTCGATCAGGGATTCGCAGGCTTTCTCGTATGCGATATCTGATACTTCCTTAACAAGGCTGTCGAAGTCATCGAGCTTTTTCTGTTTGTCACCGATCTCGGCATTGAGCTTTTCGTTTATATATTCCTGCTTCTCCAGATATTCCTTTCCGCCATAGATGGGTTCTTCCTCGATAACCAGACCATGCTTTTTGCAGATTTCCATAAGGAGCTGACGGCATGCCCTGTCATAGCTCATCTTTCTGTTGTTGTATCTTCCCTGCTTTGCCGTCGGATCGGGAAGTTCAAATCCCATTTCCTTACAGGCCTGTTCCTGTTTGGGACAACGCTCACCGTAACGGTTGATGACATCGAACACATGTCGTTCGTGGATATGTGGTGTGCTCTCATCAAGATGTAGTGACCAGTTAAGGATATGGACATGCTTCCCATACCTCTTCTGATGTTCCTTGAAGAATTCGACCGTTATCTTTGCAAAGGTATCCGGATCGATATGACTGTCCATGTTTCCTATCTGATAAATGGTTTCCTCAGGACAGGTCTTCGGGTTCTCCCTTATATCATCCATTATCCGGCAGCGTTCCTTATGTCTTGAAGCGATATGTCTTTCATTCTGATTTAAAAGATAATCCCCATAAGCGGTTTCGTAGAACCGCTTTTCAGCTTCAGTGAAGCTCAGATCGTTTTCTGACAGATCCCTGTGCTTTACCGTTCGTCTGTCTATACAGTTCCAATAAATATTGTAGGGAGTCATTTCGTTTTTGATATCCTCTGCCTTATCGACATCAAACTCCCTGTCATTGTGTTTGGGATTATAGGTTCCGTGAGAACCTGATCTCCCGTTGTGGCGAGATACTCGCATAAATTTCTTCCTCCTTCTTGTTTGGTTTTGGTAAATTTTGGGGTCCGTGGGGAACCGGCCGCGTAGCGGGTTGTTGCACAGGGCGACAAATAATACCCAGTACTATGCGTCGCAAGCGAACGCATAACTGGGCCAAGGTTGCACCTTGGATCTGCTAAGGCGCTTCGCCCTTAACCCGACAATGGGGCGCTGCTCCCTTGACCCTCGTTGCAAAAATGCTCCGCGCATTTTTGTTTTGGCAGCCGCTTATCCGGCTGCATGATTTACAGATCCTCGCTGTGTATCCGACAGCTCAGCTTTGTAAATCAAAAAGGGGCTGTCGCTTTAGATGAATAATTAGTGCGACAGCCCCATCTTGGCATGCTCATAGCGCATCCCTCCCTTCGTTTGATCTTGAGCCGGCCTCATCATCGGCTCCTACTTAATTCTACGTAAGGAAATAGCGCAAACGCTGAAATGTGACTATACGGCAACAAAAACAGAAATAAATTGATAAAACGGATAAAAAGTGTGCAAAAAAGCAACAACCTATGATAGAATAGACACTGTTTTGAAAAAAGGAATGTAAAGGAGATTTACAGCATGGGAGAGTATCTGCAGGGCGATATGGGGGATCGTCTTAAGGAACTGAGAAGGAATGAAGGGTATAGTCAGAATAATGTAGCGGATAAGATCGGAATTGACAGATCAACTTATTCTAAAATAGAAACAAAAAAGACCGCAACATTAAGCAGTGATGCCATTATAAAACTGTCAAGGCTTTATAATGTATCAGCTGATTATATTCTGGGGATAAATGATGCGCCGGACAGGACCAATTATGAGATAAGCCAGCTGGGATTATCGGTGGAAGCTGCCAGGAACCTGTATTCCAAAAAGGCTGAAACAAGAGTGATAAACGAACTGCTTGTCTCAGATAATTTCTGTAAGCTGACACAGCTTATCAAGACTTATTTTTCAGAGGAGATCGCAGCATTCATAATCGCTCACAATGACATTTTGGATATAGGTTATCAGATGGTGATGAACATTGGGACAAAAGGCAGGATCCCCAATGATGCTTCCGTAAGACAGATCAAAAGGGAACTTAAAGCATTAAAAATAAATCCCCGTAAGACCGAGCTTCATAAGATCAATGATCAGTTTACGATGGTGCTGAATGAAATAAAGGATAAACTCAATAAAGAAGTATCGGAAGAGATCGGAGAAAGGAAGATACTCGATAAACAGGAGGCTGCCAGGCTTGGACTTGAAGCGGCAGAAATGGCACAGGAGAAACAGCTGACCGAAAAAGAGAAGAATGATATCGTTGTGGATTATATGAAAGATATGGTTTCATTATATGAAGATGATATAACACCGGAAGACAGGGGAATGGTAGATACTATTATTGAAAATGTCGCACCGATCCTACCCAAAATAGGAAAGCAGACAAATGAGTGATGATCTTAAACCTAAGACCGGTAACGATCATCCCGAGTCAAGGAACCGTCTTTTATGTCGGCGTATCAAGGATGATGATGAAGCGGCCATAGAAGACATCATAAGAGAAAATGAAAATATGATAAAGGCAATTGTCGGTAAAGTTTTTTCCAATCCATTTTTTGAAGAAGGTTATTTTGGCGATCTGGACATGGAGGGACTTTTACAGGAGGGACGACTTGCCATTATAAGGGCAGCAAAGAAATATGATGAGGGAAGAGGCATATACTTCTCCACTTTTGCGCATGAGGTTATAGAAAATGCGGTGAGCGATCAAGTCAGGAAGAGTGCTAAAGGATATGAAGCACATATGACGCGAAAGGGAGTTACGAGAATATTTCTTGATGATGATCCGGTTGACGATACCGATGAAACTGATGGGTTAAGCGTATCCGAAAAGTATGGAGGAGACGAAAGGGATCCCGTCGGAGACAGGGCTGTTTACAATCTGAAGATAGAGAAGCTGGGCAACCGTGTCCTTGACCTGTCTCCCAGGATGCAGGCGTTGATAATTCACCATTACGGGATATTGACGGATGAGTTCAAGACATACAAAGAGACAGCAGATTATTTCCATCTGGATCAAACTTATGCAAAGTATATGATAAGAAATGCACTTAAGGAATTAAGAAATGGGATGGATGATGGGAAGATAATATGAAGTTTTTATGACGAAGTCCGGAGCGAAGCGACGCAGAAAAAGGACAACCCGGGTTGTCCCGGCATCGCAGATCGCACCTACACCCTTCAGGGTGTATAGAAGTGCGCCCTTAATAAATTAAGGGATATTTTGATTTTCGATATTGCTAAGGTATTATTCGTGTTTTATTACCGCCGTTTCGTGCAGTTGGTATTATAACAGGAATAAATCCGTCGAAATATAATAGAGAAAATATTTACGGCAGGTGAAGTATGAACATAGCGATATGCGATGATGATAAAAAGGATATAGAGAAGCTTCGAGCACTTATAGAGAAATACGGAGCGGATAACCGCACGGATTTTCTCATTACGGGATATGACTCCGGCAGGAAGCTGCTTGATGATATCAAAAAAGGTGAGCGCCCGGAAGCGATCTTCCTTGATATAAATATGGATGATATGGACGGGCTCACCGTGGCGAAATGTATCCGGGAAGAAATGGAAGAAGTTCCCATAATCCTTGTGACTGCATATATGAATTATGCTTTGGATGGATATAAGGTCAGGGCAAGCCGTTTTCTGGTCAAGGACGAACTTGATAAGACGATAAACGAGGCCATGGATGACATATGCAGGGAGATAAGGAGAAGATCCAAAATCATTCTGCTGTCCTGTGTTGAGGGTGAGATACGGTTTAAGGTATCCGATATCATACTTATCGAATCCGATGCCCATCGCAGTGAGATACATACGGCAGAAAAAAAATACCACATTTATGAAAAGATGGATGTATTGGAAGAAAAGCTCAGCGGATACGGTTTCCTTCGTGCTCACAGATGCTATCTTATCAATATCCAGCATATAAAGGGGATAGGCGGGTATAAGATCACAATGGATAATGACGATACCGTTCCCGTTCCAAAGGCAAGATATACGGAAATAAAGCAGGAGTATCTTCTTTTTGTGGGTAAAGAACTATGATCGAATATATCATGTCTTTCATTATAACAGTGATACAGGTAGGCGCATTCATATGCTTCTTTGATATCTTTTTTGACGCTGTAAGCAAAAAGAGGAAAATCATATGTGCGGCAGTTCTGATTGTGACAGCTTATGTTGTTATTCAGCAGCTTGTATATATGCTGGGAGAGAAAAGAGTGATCCTGCATGTCATTTGTGCGATCCTTATGTATCTTATCTATGTGTTGGCGGTTTATCGACAGGATCTGAGCACCAGCCTGTTCTTTGTTATCCTTGGATATTCGATACTTTTATTTGTGGATTTTACTATCGCCGGTCTTCTGCCGCTTGAATATCTGTCTGAATGGAAAGACTATTTTGATGTGATCATCATTCTGTCATATATCCCTGTTTTTATCATGTTCGTACTTATACGAGCTGGGCTTACACGTTTGAGAAGTTATATAGGAAAGGCTTCTTCTCTATGGTTTAGGTTCGGCTGGATACCACTGATAACCTTTATTATCGGAGTTTATTTATTCTATGTGTCGTTTCGCGAAGGAAAGCTGGGATTTGCTTATACGGTGCTCGGTGTCGGGATAATGCTCCTTGACATAGCTTTTCTGTTTATGCTGCGGGGAGTTTTGGTACGGGAAGAGGAAATAACCCTTGTAAAGATCAGAGAGCACAAAAATCAAAATCAGCTGCAGGCATTTAAAGATATGAAATCCCTTTATGACAGGCAGTCAAAAAAACTCCACGACTACAGGAAGCAGCTTATGACACTACGTGAGCTTGTACAGCAGGGAGAAAAGGATACAGCGGCTGATTTTATCGATGAACTGACGGAATCGATCTCCGTGGAGATTTCCGAGGTTAATGTCGGGCATCCGGTGATAAATGCCGTGCTTAACCAGACATACCGCGTAGCCAAGGGAAAAAATATCGCTATCAGCCTGACTGTCGGGGATCTTCACGGAGTAATGATGGATGGTGAGGATATTGTCGTTATACTGGGTAATCTTCTTGAGAATGCGATCAATGAATGCGAAAAGCTTGCAGGCTCAGACAGGCCTGCTGTTATCGGAGTAAAGATGGTTGAAAAGGGCATCGGCTTTATGCTTACAGTTCGCAACCCGGTAAGAGAGAAGGTAGAAATAACAGATAATAAGATAAAGTCAGAGTCTTCCGACGGACACGGTATAGGGGTTCTGAATGTTGAGAAAGCAATTCGTAAATATGGTGGGGATTTCGCCATATCATGTGATGACAAAGAATTTATTGCCGTGGTAATGATCGATACGTAGCCTGTTCGTGCTGTAAAACTGTCTATTCGTGCAGTTGGGGTTGATAACATAATATGAGTACTCGATATATGTAGTAAGGGTAATTTCACTCTAAAAACGGATTTTAAAAAATTTACAAGGAGGTGTAATGATTATGACAGGTATCACAACTAATTATTCATATTCGAGCGGAAATTGCTTTAATGCAGTTGACAAGCTGAAAGGAACAGCTCTCGAAGGCATAGGCAGGAGTTCCGAAGGGTCCGGGTTGCACGGTGGGGAAATGGAAGCACATATGCGCAGATACAACCCTGAGAAGTATGAGGAATATTCCAGGCTGAAAAAGCAATGTGAAGAGGAGTTTTTGACAAAGACATCACAGGAGCGCCTGAAGGATGCACAAAACGGGGTAAAATCAGCGGCCAGCAAGTTCCTGGAAGAATACAGTAACGAACAAA
>JAILCT010000022.1 GCA_024690425.1 Lachnospiraceae bacterium
ATGGGAGATGCCCTTATCGCCGAGCTCAATGCCCAGAGGACCTTCTTCGATGTAGGTACGCTTACGACCAATGCCAGCCTTATCGTGGCAGCTGAAGTAAGGGCCAAGGAATACTCCCTGTATCCCGAATATAAAAAGAGGCCTGACGGACGTTCCTTCACTTCCGTCAGCCCCGACGGTTATGTCCAGGACGAGTATTTTATAGTTCCGGCAAGGAATTCCGTTCATCCTGTCTGGGATCCCACGATCGGTAACTATATAGACAACAATCCTCCTTATGAGGAGAATAGCTACACTCCTTCGACTATCCTTGATGGTCTTCTTGAAATAAGGGAAGCCCGCAATATTCTCCTTAATCCCGATTACAAACAGGTAGGTGCTACCTGGTTCGATACGGGCCGGTACTTCATTGCAGGCTTCACATTTTCTTATTAAACGGCTTCTCCGTTAAGATCTTTCCGAAAGATCAAATGATCAGATATTTATATTCCTGATATATGGTAGCTATAAGGTTACACAGGTCGGTCCCTATTCCGTTGAATTCGGCAGCTTCGATACGGCTTACACGGAATACCTTGAGACCGTCCTTTTTATTCAGCCTTATCGTAAACGCCGATCCGTCATGGGTAAAGACAAGTCCCTCATTGGTTCCCGCTTCAAAATCCTCCAGGGTATCGTAAAGCGTGAACTTCTCCTTATAGGGAGCACCCTCATAGGGGCAGAAGGTATCACAGTTACCGCACTCATTGCACAGCCTGTCAATATGGAGAACCTGGGGTACCGGATTACCCGGAACCTTGATCTCAACATTGGCCCTGTTGGGACATACGTCGACACAGTTCTCACACAGCCTGGAACAGTCAAGGCACCTTCCGCCGTCGTTACGGTAATGGGGTTCCCTTAATATTCCCTTCTTGGCATAAAGGCCGCTTAATTTATTGTCAGAGCTTCGCCTTCCGGCGCTTCTTCTGTCATCGGTACGGATGACATTATGATAGCTCACTCCACCATATCCAAGGCCGGGGTGACCCATCGCGTTCTCATCCACTACCATGTTCTCGAATTCCTTAAGAATGGCATCCGCTATCTTCCTGGCATCCGCTATGGCTTCAACCACGCTTGACGCACCAACCCTGCACTCGCCTCCGATATATACTCCCGGAATCCTTGACTCAAGTGTGTCGGGATCCGTGACCGGAAGTCCATGTTCATCGACAGCTATTCCATTCTCCCCAAAGAATGGCGTATCCACCCTTACACCGATGGCTGCCATAACCGTATCCGCAGGTACAGCCATTACTTCTTCCGTATCATATACGGGTGTGTTTCTGTCCGTTGCACCCTCGGGAAGTTTTGTTATATGGCACTTGAGATGCCCATCGGCATATTCGAAGGGATTCATGTACTCAAGCAGCTCGATACCTTCGCTTAAGGCTATCTGCAGTTCCTCGTCATTGGCCGGCATGAACCTTCTGCTTCGCCTGTAGGCAATGTATACGTTCTCGACTCCCTTTATCCTCTTGGCTGCCCTGGCAGCATCAACAGCACTGTTGCTTCCTCCGATCACGACGACATTGCGTCCGACATCCATCTTGCCTCTCTTCTCCTTGTATTCCCACAGGAACAGATCGGCAGACCTGCATTCCGTTCCCCTGATCTCAAGCTTCTTGACATCCGAGACTCCCATTGCCAGCACTATCTTGTCGTAACCCTTAAGTTCCTCAAGGCTCCCTACTCTGTAACCGCTCCTTATCTCCACATTAAGCGCTTTAAGGAAACCTAAGTCCTTATCTACCCTGTCTGTCGAGATCCTGAAGTCGGGAATGATATATCTTACGACACCGCCCGGTTTATCACTGGCATCATACATGGTAACCTTATGTCCTTCTCTTGCAAGGAAAAAGGCCGTAGACATTCCGCACGGGCCTCCGCCCACGATCGCTATGTTAAGCTTCCTTCCTTTCGGCGGCTTGGGATGGAGTTCATCTATCACTCCTTCGTAGCCGTTCTCGGCTGCTATAAGCTTGGCATCCCTGATCTTGACTGGCTTTTCATAGAAGTTCCTCGTACAGTTGCTCATACACTCATGAGTGCAGATGGAACCCGTGATAAAGGGCAGAGGGTTCTTGTCTATGATCGAACGCAGGGCCTCGGTATAGCGCTCCTCATCAATAAGGTTAAGGTAACTCGTGATATCCTGCCCGATAGGACAGCCCTCAACACAGGGAGCTATAAAGCAGTTAACCATAGGGATCCTGCCGGCCCTCTTCTTAGGGGTATCTGATTTAAGCGGCTTCGTGTAATGGTTGTTCTGCTTAACACGCTCAGCCATTCGTCTTAGAAGACCGGTCCTGGTTCCAAAGTGCTCGCCGTAGGACCATTCGTTAAAGGTATATGAGAACTGCTTAAACCTGTTGAACCCGCCCGGCTTAAGAATAGTCGTGTTCATCGTGATGGGCCATACGCCCGCTTCATATATGTCTTCGACATTGTTGGCATCGGCGCCGCCTGAAAATGCGATCCTTAACCTTCCGTCAAAATCATCCGACAGCTTGGCTGCGAGTGCAACGGAAAGCGGAAAAATCGCCTTGCCCGAAAGCTTAAGCTCCTTAGAACGTTCAATGCCGCTCACGATGGGGAACGCACCTGTCATCTTGACTCCGAAGAGCCTTCCTTCCTTGTTGGCGATACCGAGAAGCTTGTTAATTATCGGTATCATGTCGTAATACTTAACACACCTGTCAATGGATTCACGGCTTATCTCAATATCAAAATAGCCCATAGAGTCAAGGGTATTGCGGCAATACTCATAGCCCAGCATGGCAGAATTAAGCTTAATGCCTATATTAAACTCCCTGTCGATCATGAGATATCTGGCAATGTTCTCAAGCTCGTTGATAGAACAGTTAATGGGCGTACATACCGATATCCCGTTACTGATCATTGGAGATATGTCATCTATATCCTCAAGAGTCAGATTCTGGAACATATCGATATTATCGCGAAGGTACTGAGTGCACTCGCGGAATATCTCAGTGTTGCTTGCATCCTTCATATTATCAAGGAACTTCGTCATCTCAGGTGATGTGAAGTCATCAAAGGTATATCCGGCCGATATGTTGAATACGAAGCCATCCATACCGCCCATCTTATACTCAACCGACAGGGCCTTGATGGCCACCCATGCCTTGACATATTCCCTGTATGACTCTTTAAAAGACAGGTTGTCGGCACCCTCGACATTGATCGCCTCGGAACCGATGCTTATCTCCGGATCCTGGTTTAATTCCCTGGGACACACTGTCCTTAACTCGAAAAAACGACAGCCTGCCGCATAAGCAGCTATTATCGACTGGGCATACTGGGTATGGGGGCCTGCTGCCGGTCCGAAGGGGGTCTCTATCCTGTCATCACCTATCGGTAATGTCTTGAAGGGATTCGCCTGGTAAAAATCACGCACTCCGAATATGGAGCCCGATTTCTTCTGCTCCCTTAATATCCATCGCATAAGGTGGTCAAAGGTAAGTGGTTTAAGATTATCAATCATATTAGATTCCCCGCAGTATTGAAAATAATATCGGATATGATATAATACACGTAGGTGGTAGCAATACCCCTTGATTATTTGAGAAGTAAAAAACCGCTCAAACTTTGCAGGGTCGGAGCGGTTTTTTATTGCCTACTTTTTTATTTTGTAGACAAGTCCTATAACATGCACAATCAGTATTAACAGTGTTAATATCTCAAGTGTTGTCATAGACATGCCCCTTTCCTTAGTATTTCAAGGGGATTGCCCCACCACTGTCAATTATACACTGAATACTACAAAGTGTTAAGTATTTAATTTACCAGGTCAGCACACTTGCGCCCCAGGTAAGTCCTGCACCGAATCCTGCGAAGACAAGCTTGTCGCCGCGCTTAAGCTTCCCGGCACGATTGATCTTATCAAGAACCATGGGGATACTTGCAGCTGAAACATTACCGGTCTCCTCTATGCAGGTAGGGAACTTATCCATGGACTGGCCGAGCCTCTTGGCTATCGCTTCGATCATCCGAAGGTTAGCCTGATGGATAACGAAATAATCTATTTCTTCGGCGGATATGCCCTCGGCATCAAGAACCTCATTAATACATCTTGGTACCGTACGTACCGCGAACTTATACACTTCCTGGCCTGCCATCCTTACATAAGGGTAATCCCATTCATTATGAACGTAAGGATTCTGAAGGGGACGGGCCTCACATCCGAGAGCCGGACCTGCCTTTCCGTCCGTTCCGAGTACCGATCTGATAACACCTACTTCATCAGCCTTTATTACCGTTGCACCGGCACCGTCACCGAAGAGGATGCATGACTTTCGATCCTCCCAGTTCATTATACGGGACAGTGTCTCAGCGCCAACGATCAGGATGTTCTTATACATTCCCGACTGAACATATGCATTGGCAACGCTTATGGCATACAGATAACCCGAGCAGCCGACAACCATATCAAAGGCTGCAGCCTGCATGGCATCGATCCCTGCCTGGATCTCTCCTGAAAGAAAAGGGAGCAGGCGATCCGGAGTAACCGTAGCCGCGATTATAAGATCAAGATCGTGTGCATCCATACCTGCATTATCAAGGGCCTTCTTGGCAGCTTCTATAGCAAGCGAACTGGTCCCTTCCTTAACGGCCAGATGCCTTGTCTTAACACCCGTCCTCTCGGTTATCCATTCATCCGACGTGTCCATTATCTTGGCCAGATCATCATTACTTACCACCAGTTCGGGAAGTGCCATTCCCGTTCCCATTATCCTTGCTAACATCTTTTTCTCCTTGTATAAATTTAGAATTTACGGAATCTCTCGTATCTCTCCTCAGCCAGGATGGTTCCTGACTTTAACGCATTATTCTTAAGGTATTCCTTAAGTTCCTTCTTCATATACATAGCGATCGATCTAAGCGTCCATTCATTGGCTCCGCC
>JAILCT010000074.1 GCA_024690425.1 Lachnospiraceae bacterium
GCATAAGAGTGATTTTCCGATAAGACCTCATTTCCACCATTATGTGGAGATGATATATATGGTGCGTGGGAACATGTTTGCAAGCCTTAATGAGAAGGAATATTACCTTAATGAAGGGCAGATGCTCCTCTTTTTCTCGGACAGCCTGCATTCCATGTCGGCAAGTTCCGTTAAGAAGGCGGTGTTTATGGGAATCAAGTTCGATGCGGCAAGGCTTACGGTCAATTCGGGACTTACTCCCAGGATACAGACCCTCTTAAATGCCGCAAGAGGACAGAACGCCAGGGTGTTTTTTAATGAAGAAGAATGCAGGGACTATGGCTTTGAGGATATCTTTGCCGATTGTGTGAAGGAACTTTCACAAAAAGAGATCGGGTATGATATTGCAGTACATGCCAAGCTGTGCATATTGATGACAAGGCTTATAAGGATATGGCAAAAAGAGGGGCTTGATTTTTCAGATCTCTCAGACTACGTTTCAAGGGATGAGCTGACAATTCAGAACATACTTGAATATATAGATGTGCATCTGGATGAAAACCTTAAGGTTGAAGATCTGGCAAAAAGATGCAACATGAGCTATCCGCATTTTGCCAGGACCTTTAAGGACCTTTACGGACGCTCATGCAAGGAACACCTTGAAATGCTGAGAGTCGAGAAGGCAGAGGAGATGCTTAAGTTTACGAACCTTTCACTAAATGATATAAGCATGGAACTGGGATATTCGGATCAGAGCCATTTCATCCGTGCGTTTAAGAAGCTTAAAGGAGTCACTCCGGGGAGTATCAGGGTGTGAGGCTAATTTGACACCCCTTAACGAACGTACTAAAATGGAAAACACGTAGAAAATCGTGATTTTTTAATAAAGACAAGGAGTTGTATAAATGAAAACAAGGGTTGCCATGTTATTTGGCGGTAAGAGTGTTGAGCATGAGGTTTCGGTCATTTCGGGTATCCAGGCGATCCTGTCCATGGATACGGATAAATACGAGGTTATCCCTGTGTACATGACCAAGAAGAACGAAATGTATATAGGTGAAGATATAGGCAATATTGAAGCCTATAAGGATATAAATGCCTTACTGTCAAAGTCACAGCGGGTGATCATGATAAATGAAAACGGACATGTTAAGCTTACGGGTTTTCCCGTTAAGAAGTTCGGTAAGAACCCTGAAAAAGAGATAGATATAGCATTTCCGGTAGTCCATGGTACCAATGTTGAGGACGGTGCCTTCCAGGGCTATCTTAAGACTATCGGGATCCCTTTTGTCGGCTGCGATGTTACGGCTTCAGCCATCGGTATGGATAAGTTCATAATGAAGGCAGTGCTTAAGGAGGGGAATGTTCCTGTCCTTGATGCAAGGCTCTATACCCTGTCTGATTATGCGGATATGGATACACTTCTTGACAATGTTGAGAAGGAGATAGGGTATCCTGCCATAGTTAAGCCTGTCAATTTGGGATCCAGCGTAGGCATAAGCGTGGCTAAGGACAGGGTCGAACTTACGAATTCAATAGATGATGCATTCAGGTATGCGACCAAGGTACTCGTTGAACATGCGATAAGTAAATTAAGGGAAATAAACTGTTCGGTCCTTGGGGATGAGAATGATGCCATTGCTTCCGAATGTGAAGAACCCCTGCACACCGATGAGATATTAAGCTACGAGGATAAATATGTCAGTAATTCAAAGAGCGGGGGATCCAAGGGCATGGCAAGCGTATCACGTAAGATACCTGCGGAGATCTCATCCGAGCTTCGTGAGGAAATAAGGGAAATGGCGGTTAAGTCCTTTAAGCTCCTTGGCTGCAACGGTGTTGCCCGGATCGATTTCATGATAGATGAAGAGAACGGTAAGCTCTACTTTAACGAGATAAACACGATACCTGGATCCCTGTCATTCTATTTATGGGAGCCTGTGGGTATACCCTATAAGGAGCTTCTGAGTAGGATGATAGATCTGTGCCTTAAGAGATCCCGCCAGGAAGAGAGCCTGACCTTTACATTTGATACGAATATACTTGACAGCGCAAGCTTTGGCGGAACAAAGGGCGGTGTAAAGGGATGATAGAAAAGATCGTTGATATCGTAAGAGATGCCGGAGAAATAATGAAACAGGCCGGAGGCTCTAAAGTTATGGAGAAGTCGGGACATGCCAACTTCTGTACCGAGACAGATGAGAAGATCCAGGCTTATTTGATAGAGAGGCTTAAGGGAGTGATCCCTGAAGCTTCTTTTCTTGGTGAAGAAGACGGACAGGATGAGTTTAACGAAAAGATGAGCAGCGGATATTGCTTTGTCATCGATCCTATCGACGGTACCTCCAATTTCATATATGAATACAGGCCTTCGGTGGTTTCAGTGGGACTCCTTATGGAAGGAAGACCTTATATGGGTATTGTTTACAATCCATATGATGATATGATTTTTTCTGCGATAAAAGGTCAGGGAGCATATATGAACGGGGAGAAGATAATGTCCTCAGATGTTCCATTGTCAGATACTTTGGCGGTTTTCGGGACAGCCCCTTATTATACAGAGCTTCGGGACAGGACTTTTGATATAGCAAAGAAACTTATGCCCCTGTGCGTGGATATAAGGCGGTCGGGAACTGCTGCGTGGGATATGTGTTGTGTGGCACTGGGAAGGTGCGGCCTGTATTTTGAGATGAAGATCCAGTTATGGGATTATGCGGCTGCAGCCCTTATTGCCGGTGAAGCCGGATGCCATGTAACGGATGTTGACGGAAATCCCCTTTCATACAAGGGACCTACATCCGTATTATGCAGGGCAGGGGGGATAAAGGATATCCCCGAATGCTTTATACAGGAAGGTCTTTGAAGTTGAACTGCTTACGGCCTGCTGCATAGTCATCAACGATATGACCGTTGCCGCTTAACATATATTTATAGGTCACGAGACCTTCAAGACCTACGGGACCACGGGCATGGATCTTGGATGTGGAAATACCTACTTCCGCGCCGAATCCATAGCGGAAACCATCTGCGAATCTCGTTGAACAGTTATGATAAACACCCGCCGAATCGACCATCTGCTGGAACCGGTCGGCGGTTTCTTTATTTTCGGTTATTATGGAATCAGTGTGGTGGGAACCGAACCGGTTTATATGGTCAATCGCTTCATCCACATCATTTACGAGCTTAACCGAAGCTATAAGGTCGAGATATTCGATAAATCCGTCCTCATCTATTTTTTCAACATCTATTATGTCGTTTACTTCCTTTGTTCCCCTTAACTTAACAC
The DNA here is from genome assembly GCA_024690425.1 of Lachnospiraceae bacterium. Next base: position 3,266 of record JAILCT010000074.1, read on the forward strand.
CGCATTTTTTTAGTGATTCTGCAAGCATGGGCAGAAAATCACCTGCTATGGACCTGTTTACGAGCAGAGTCTCAACTGCATTGCATGCTGCGGTGTACTGGGTCTTGGCATCTATTATTATCTTTATTGCCTTATCCTTATCGGCATCCTTATCCACATAGATATGACAGATACCATCGGCGTGACCCATTACCGGGATATTGGTATTGTCCATGATGTAACGCACAAAGGCATTGCTGCCCCTCGGAATGAGAAGATCGACATACCCGTGGCAGTCAAGAAGCTCATCTATCTCACTGTGGGTCTGTGCAAGGAGCATGGAATCTTCGGGAAGCCCTGCATTTATGACAGCTTCATGTATGATATCAAAAAGAACCTTATTTGTACTCGAGGTTTCTTTTCCTCCCTTAAGGATTGCGCAGTTGCCGCTCTTGATACATAAGGTGGATATCTG
>JAILCT010000143.1 GCA_024690425.1 Lachnospiraceae bacterium
AGCGCTTTATTTTTTAACCTGTCCATCAGATAGCTGATCTCTTTTTCGGATTCAAAAGTCAATCCGTGCATTTCCTGGCTTTTTAGATGTTTGATGATAGTATACATGTTTTATGTCCGGATATAGTGATCTCGGAAAAAAGAGTGAAAAACCGGCATCGATATCCTTGTCTATGAGATGGGTTTAAATTGTCTGAATATGATAAAAGAGCTTGAAGCAATGCTTGTCATAAAATAATACTGTTGGGGGGTGCCGGTCATCAACGGGGTTAATTGATGCGGTGTTTTATCCGAAATATATTATGAAAGGGATTACAGCATCAGTTTTGGGAAAAGAGGTGATCTTTATGAAGAAAAGGATCTGTTTTTTCAATGTTGATGGATTGCTTAATAAAACAAGTGACTGGAAAAAACCTTTTACGATCAATTACGGGCTTGCGAATTTCTTTTGTTTCTTTCTTGCAAAGAATAATCTGATACCTGTGATTACATCATCCTGGAGAATTGGCTTCAATAAACCCGGAGATCCGGGTAATGCACCGTACATAAGGGAGCTTGAAGATATATTTGCTTCCTACGGACTTAAGATATATGATAAGACACCAATACTAAAGGGAAGACCTCGCGATAAGGAAATCGAGAGGTTTTTGTATTTTCACAGGACAAATGACTATATCGTGATAGACGGAGATCCGGATGAATATGAAAACGTGAGCAGCCATGTTTACTTTATCGACCCGGAAACGGGATTTACCAGGAAGGATGCACATAAGGCCGGTAAAATGCTTAAGAAATTAGACAAGTTGGAGATCGTTCCCTGACTCTGATGTACAATAGCAGGCAGTGGTATAATAATATTATTATGGTATAAACCCCTTGTATCAAGGCTCCTTCTTCGGTAAGGTATGTATATGAAATGCAACAACTACTGAAAAGGCGCTTTTTCAATGAAAACAATGATATTTACAGAACATGGAGATCAATATGGGCAACATCAAGGAACAAAAATTTCGTAAGATCAAAAAATCAAATATCGGTGGAGCCGTAACAGGAATGTTGATCCTTGCAGGCATCATCTTTTCATCTTTTGCAGCGATGCTCGCCGTATTCGGGCTGTATATTATAGATTCCAAGATAATGGATGAATATATAAGAATCAGTAATATGGCTGATTTCTACAAGCTATCCGAATCAAAGAAAGACGAAGATATATTAGGAACACTTAACGATCCGAAAAACGAATACATAATCATTGACAGCGACAAAAACGTTGTAAAGTTTCACGGGTCAGATACATGCGATCTCGCCAACGGAGGATCTATCCAGACATTTAACAATACTCTTACCGTATATCCCGATATGGAACTTGGAGCGATCATCCCGAGCGTTCACGGAAGGATTGCCGTTGATTCAGGAAATATCAGAAAAGTTCTTGAGAAAAGCGGGATAAGCGATGATGAATCGATCGATCTCAGTGATCACATCAAGCTTCCGTTATGGATAGAGGTTCCGGCAGATAACGGCAGGAGTCTTGTCGGAAAGGCATACCTGAACGTGTATTTCAGGGAGTTCGCAGTGGCCGGCATACTTGCTGTGATAATAGTATGTATCACATTTGTTCTACTCATATTCATCATAATATTCCTGATCAGGCACGTCCGGAACAGATCAAGGATGCGGGAAGTGTTCTACATGGATGAGGTAACCGGCGATCACAACTGGCTGTGGTTTCTTTCAAATGCTGAAGCTGAGCTTACAAAGAGAGGAAACGGCAATAAAGAATATGCCATACTTGATATCGTATTCGTAAACTACAGGAATTTTTGCGTTTGCCATTCGGTCAAAGAAGGTGAGCAGATGTTGTGTAAGGTAAATAATGTCATTAAGCATCAGCTCAACAAAAATGAGCTTTGTGTCCATCATTCCGCAGCTCACTTTGCCGCTATGATGATGTATAGCGACAGGAATAACTTTGAGGAACGTATCAAAAAGATGATCTTAGAGCTTGAGAATATAAATGAAGACCACAAGTTCAACTTCTGGGTCGGTGTCGATAGGATAGGTGCAAGCACTGATGGATCCGGGAAATTATCTCGCAGAAGATCGGTTGACATCGAGAAAGAGTACAACAATGCAGGTGCTGCAAGGGCAACTATCACGGGATCTGACTCTGCGGTCGCATTCTTTGATGACAAGATGGTCGAGGAGCAGATGTGGCTTGACTGGGTAAACGAAAATCAGGAAAAAGCAATCGAGAACGAAGAGTTTCTTGTGTATTACCAGCCGAAGTACGATCCGAAGAGCGGGAAAATGTCCGGAGCGGAAGCGCTTATCCGCTGGAACAGCCCCGTGAAGGGAATGGTAAGTCCGGGAAAATTCATACCTATTTTTGAAACGAACGGATTTATCACGAAGATCGATCATTACATGCTGACCCATGTGGCACGTGATCAGAGAACCTGGCTTGATGCAGGCAGGAAATGCGTTCCTGTATCCGTTAATGTCTCACGTGCGCATTTTATAGAGGAAGACCTGGCTGAACAGATAAGAGATATTGTAGATGAAGCCGGGACACCGCATGATCTTATTGAGATAGAACTTACCGAAAGTGCATTCTTTGATGACAAGAACGCTCTCATAACAACGATCAAAAAATTAAAGGATTACGGATTTGCAATATCGATGGATGATTTCGGCTCCGGATATTCATCCCTCAATTCTCTTAAGGAGATGCCTCTTGACGTATTGAAACTCGATGCGGATTTCTTCAGGAATGATGACGGTGAGAGAGGGCGTATAGTTGTTTCGGAGGCAATAAATCTGGCGAAGAAGCTGTCAATGAGAACAGTTGCTGAAGGCGTCGAGGAAAAGGATCAGGTGGATTTTCTGGCAGAAGAAGGGTGCGATCTCATACAGGGATTTTACTTTGCAAAACCGATGCCTAAGGAAGAGTATGAGAAGAAACTAAGATCAGAATGAAACAGGGGACGGAAACGCGGATTAACATCCACAAGAAAGAAGACAGGTTCCGCCCTTCCCTATAGTCATTTCCTTTTGGGCATGCACTTCATCAACGGATACGGTAATTATCTCATGATCGCCATTCTCATAGCGGAACCGTATGGGAGTTATATCCCCGCGCGTTGAAGTTACGCTTATCAATTGTATCGGATAATTGGCTTCTGTTTCCATCCTATGCACCTATTAAAAGAGTATCGGCAGCCTTCTTTAAAACGAACGAATGTTTGTACAGATACAATAGAACATATGTGTGGATATGTCAACCGCCGGATTTTGAATGGGTGATACTGCTCAGGTCGGGATAATTGCATTTAACTGTCACAAGTTTTATAATAAATGACAGGGTTGCACCGTGTAGAAACACGATGGGGGAAAATGAATGAAAAAGCGCATCACTTCTTTGGGAATTATATTGTCATTGATTTCGGTTCTTGTCCTGTATCCGATTTCGGTAAGAGCGGATGAGGATATCATATCCTTAAATAACAGTTCGCAGTCTGTTAGTGACGATTCAATTGACGAAACAGAGGAAACTTCTGACGCGGGGGATCTAATAACAGAGGATCCGATAACAGAGGATCTAATAACAGAGGATCTAATAACAGGGGATCTAATGACAGAGGATCCCATAACAGACTATCTGCAACCTGACCATAATCCCGATAAAGTCGAAATAAAGATTGAAAATGGGATGGCTCAGCCTATAATTGATTATTATAAAATTATGTTGGTGATAACTATAGTAATACTTACCTGAATGAACAAGGTGATACGTGCTACTCTGATGTGTTAAGGTTCTGCGTTTATGTCGAAACGGATTATGACACTGATCTGGACGGATATAACGATCTTGTACAGGCACTGATCCAGGTTCCTACAGCGGCAGTCAGGGGCGATTATAAGGCACCTGCTATTTTTCACGCAAGTCCGTATATTGCGGGGACTTCAGATAAACAAGCAGATCGATTCGATCGTGAAGTGGATTTGGAAGGATTTAAGGAAGAGGATCTTTACAAGTCCGGAAGCAAGACAAGAGAATTAAGGCAGGAGAATCCGGTATCAAGTTTTGAAGCGGCAGAAAAAACAAAGCTTACCGAATGGAATTACCGGTATGAGGATTTACAGGATGATAGCGATTTAAAGAATAAAGATTATTTAGCTTCGATATATGACCATGATTATTTTCTTATAAGGGGATTCGCTGTTGTCCTGTCAGCGGGACTGGGCACTAACGGATCAGAGGGACTGGAGACATGTGGAAGCGATGCGGAAAGAGAGGCGTTCAAAAGCATTGTCGAATGGATACATGGAAATCCCGAACGGATAGCCTACACGGATAAAGTGAACAATATCCCCATAAAGGCTGAATGGTCTAATGGAAACGTTGCAATGGAAGGCCTCTCATATGACGGAACGATGGCATATGAAGTCGCCACAACGGGAGTTGAGGGATTAAAGACTATCGTCCCGGGCAGTTCTATATCCAGCTGGTATGATTATACCAACAAACAGGGCTTGAGTACTGTATATAACGGCAATGACAAAAAAACTACGATTACACATCATATCTTGCCGCTTTCTGCGCAAGCAGATTCTATGGAAGAGTTCCCTCATTTTATGAAAATAGGCGATTATTATTATCATGAGCTCTTAAATATGTGGTACTGCCATTATCTCCTGGATGTTGATAATGATGTATTATCGACTATACCAAAATACTGGGTTCAGAGTAATGTTGACGGCCGGTACATGAGCGTGGATAAGTGGGATAACAAAGACAATAATATTGTCATACAGTCAGGCAATAGTGGGGTAACGCATGTTATTGTCGGCACGGATAATGAAAAGAATAAAGATAGTTCGGGCACACCGACCCCGGAAGCGTATATAAATGAGCCTGATCTGCTGTTGAATTCATACTACACGATAGATGATTTCTTAGAAGCGAATCCCGAGGCGCTTGAAGAGCATGAAACATTGCATGAGAACAGACGTGATACACGAAGAGCTCTTGCAATACAAACGAGACTGAAGCTAATTATATTACGATAAGCAAAGATATAACCGAAGATACAACAATAAACGGGAAGGCAGAGGTTAATCTGAGGATTGCCGTTGATGATCCGGGTAAAGATATACTGATGGCCGGTGTAATGCTCTATGATGTGTCTGATACTGATTTTGACGCTTACGAACTTAAGAACAATGACATAGAAAAAAAACAGACTTCAACTGAGATAAACAGAGGCGGTAACATTGATAAAGTCTTTGATAAAGTCTATCTCCAGGAATATAAGACAACCCTGGTACGAAAAAAAATGATATCAAAAGGAATGATCAATCTGAGAGTTCCCAATGCTTCATATGCTCCCCAAACGGCTGTCAAAGCAGAGAATGATATTACGGCCGGTCAATATAATGATTATGTGATATACATGAATCCTACGGTCTATACCATAAAGGAAGGTCATCATCTGGAACTGTCCATACTTCCGGCGATGGATGAAATATCGGCAAGTTCAGGGTTCAAGGTGGATAACGATAGTATTAAGGCTAATATTCCCGTATATCCCCCTCAAAACGGAGTAGAACAGGAGGAACTTAAGGTAACCGAATATTCTTCGGCGAAATCGGGCCTTGTATATTCGGGACAGCTGCAGGATCTGATCGAGCCCGGAGCTGTAACGGGGGGAACAATGCTGTATGCTCTCGGGGACAGTACTCAGGCTACGGGGGATTACTCGGATACAGTTCCCTGTATGAAGGATGCAGGCACATATTATGTATGGTATAAGGTTATTGCGGATAATGCGCATAGTGAATCGACCGTTGAAGGCCGGCTGGAAGTGGAGATTTCAAAACGCAATACGAAGATAATTGCAAATGACCAAACTGTAGAAGCAGGTGGTTCTATAGCAACGGGAACAGGCCGGGTGGCATTTACAAGTCCTGCTTCAGGTCAGGTGCTTTCATTCGTTACTCTTACTTCGAGCAGCACGCAGACCGCCACAAAGAACGGAAGCATTACTCCCAGTAATGCCAAGATCATAATAAAGGACACATCCACCGATGTTACGTCTAATTACAATATAGAATATATTGCAGGAAAGCTTACGGTAAATGCCAAAAAATCATCCGGGAACAGCTCATCCGGCTCAGGAAACGGTTCATATTCCGCAAGTAGCACAGGTAATTCATCAGACAGTTCGTCAGGTGGTTCATCATCGGGCGGTTCGGGATCATCCGGAGACAACAGCTCCTATGCAGGCGGAGTTAATTATGATGAGTTGTATGGAAAGCTGTCAAGCGCAATATCAGCCGTAAATGTCCAGAAAGCATTAAACGGTGGCAAGGCCGGCCCGATCCGGCAACAGATCGTAACCTGGGATAAGGGAGATGCGCTTCCTTATAATGCAATGAAGACATTGCAGGATAATCCCGATGTCACCCTTGTTTTTAAATGTACATACGGAGGAATAACATTTGCATTTGCTATTCCCGGCAGCGCGGTAAGGGCCAATCCTTTAGTTCCGTGGTATGGACCTTTGTATTTGCTGACTTACTACGGGCAGTATGCCATGACTTTTTCCAACGTACCGGGCGGCCTGAACACAGCTGTGATACCCGGCAGCTTCAAAATCCCCGGAACAAACGGTATCTATGTTGTCAAGCGCGGAGATACGCTGTCCGGATTAGCCAAACGCCTGAATACAACTGTTAATAATCTCGTGAAGCGGAACAATATTAAGAACAGAAATTTAATATTCCCGGGACAGGTGCTTAAATATTAAGACTATGGGGCAGCTCTGATCCTTCCATGGCAATAAAACTGAAGGCTTACCGGGCATAGTAGTATCATTCCATTTCAACGGAGGAGAAAAGGGGGACTAAAGACATATGTTCAGAGAAATGAGACGCTTTAAGCAGCAGATTACAAACGAGGAATGTATAGATATCCTGAAGAATGAACCGCGGGGTGTGTTATCTGTTTTCGGAGATGACGGATATCCCTATGGTGTCCCGTTGGATCATTGGTATTCGGAGAGTGACAGGAAGCTTTACTTCCATTGTGCTAAGGAAGGCCATAAGCTTGATGCGATATCAAAGTGTGATAAGGTGAGCTACTGCGTGATGGATAAGGGCTATCGAAAAGAGGGCGAGTGGGCTCTTAATATCCGTAGCGTAATAGTGTTTGGGCGGATACACGAGGTCAAGGATGTAGAAAAGAAAAAGGAAATCTGCACCTGTCTCTGTCGAAAGTTTACGGATGATGAAGCATATCTTGAAAAGGAAATGAAAAATGCCTTTCCTCGTGTATGTTGTCTGGAACTGGATATAGAGCATATCACCGGGAAACTAGTAAATGAAGCTTAGGAAGATTATCTTGCAGGATAATAGGCTTACAAATATATTAACAATCTGCATAATTTCTGCATAATGATGCACATTAAGGAATATTTTTTATTTATAGAAAATATTAGCGTTTAACTGGAAGATAATCTTCCTAAGCTTCATTTACGAGTTTCCCGGTGATATGCTCTATATCCAGTTCCAGACAACATACACGAGAAAAGGCATTTTTCATTTCCTTTTCAAGATATGCT
>JAILCT010000145.1 GCA_024690425.1 Lachnospiraceae bacterium
GAAAAAGCTGATCCGAACAATCTATAGGATGGAACTAACCGGACAAGCTTACTCTCCGAGCTAATCAATCAGATATACCTTTTCTGTTTGAGCACCCAATCGGATGCTCTGTTTGTCATGCAATTTTCAAGGAACTGATTGCTAGAAATAAGTCCCAGCCACTATGCAAATCGCATTTCTGCGTTTTGATCTAAATCTTAAGTTTCAGACTTGACTTCTAATAGTTAGTCTTTATTTTACTGGGTTTATAGGTTATTTACGATACAGAACCGGTGGTTCGAGTCCCGTCTCATGAATAAGAATCATGAATTAAGGTCGCTGTTCAGGACTCCTTTCTATAGTTTTTATAAGGCTTGAGAAAATGTTCCACCATGTTCCATACCCCTAAATGCCGATAAAGGCAGTAAATAAGCGGCTTCAGAGGTTTAGTAGAGGAGTTCGATTCTCTCATCCCCTGTGCTTGCAAATACCCATGAACACTGAGTTTATGGGTATTTTTTATTGCTTTCGTGGGAAAATTTAAAAACCGTATTTGCATATGCAAATCAACAGCACACGATGTGTTGTTAATCTGTCACATTTCTTATATAATAACACTATGAAAAATCCCAAATAGGTTGAATATAATTATGTATCGTAAGGGAGGTATCTATGAGCAGGAAGAGGAAATTTACGCTGATAATAGTCATGCTTTTGTCAATGTCCATCTTTGTCACGAACGTAATGGGACTTATCACAGCGGTTCGTGCAGACGAGCTTGGCGAATTTACAGAAGAGTTCAACGATAACGGCGTTCCTGATGCGGGTGGAGATTCCGGCCAGGAAGGTGGTTATGATCCGGAAGAGGAGTTAAGAAGGCAGGCCGAGGAAGCTGAGAGGCAGCGTCAGGCCGAAGCTGAACAGCAGCGCCGTATCGAGGAAGAGCAGCAACGTATGGCGGCAGAAGCTGAACAACAGCGCCTTGCACAGGAAGAAGAACAAAGGCGTCAGGCTGAGCAGGAAGAAATACAGCGTCAGGCTGCAGCTGTAGCAGCCCAGGCTGAAGAGGCAGAGAGGCTTCGCCAGGCTGAGGAGGTCCAGAGGCAGGAGGAAGAAAGAAAGCGTCAGGAAGCTTTTGAGAAGCAGGCAAAGGAAGCCGAAGAGGCAGCCAAGAAGCAGGCTGAGGCAGATGCTGCGGCAGCTGAAGCCAAGAGACTGGCAGAGGAAGAACAGAAGCAGATCCAGGAAGAGCTTGAAAAGGCAAAACAGGCTGAGGAAGATAAAAAGAAACAAGAAGCCAAAGATGATTCCTATGCCATACGTGTACAGGCAGGCGGTGGATCGATCAGCAATATTATCCTGACATCAACAGTGGGGCAGGGAGACTTTCTGATCTTTTCAGCTGTCAATGTGGGTTCGCGTGATATTGATCTCGTTTATGGTATCTCATCGGCATCTGATGATGTATTTGCATTTACTCTTGTGAGCGGTTCGTCTGCTCTAAAGAAGGGTGATATGGACAAGTTCCAGATAGCGATAAATCCGGCCGCACCGGCAGGCGATTACAATTGTACCCTTTTCCTTAAGGATAAGGCAGATACGCAGAATAAGTATACAAGCTATATAACTGTTACGGCCAGAGTTGAAGGAGCTCCGACCGTAACTAATGTTGTGGTATCACCTCAGAACATAAAGCTTGCAAAGAATTCAAGCTATGGATTCCATGCTGAGGTCCTTGGAAGGGGAGGCGATATATCCCAGGAAGTTACATGGAGTATTGTCGGAGCCAATGATCGCGGTACATACGTTACCGGTGACGGAGTCCTTGTAGTGGCTGCAGGAGAGACAGCATCAGCTGTAACGGTAGTGGCTGCATCGGTACAGAATCCGGCAGTAAGCGGAGTAGCGAACGTTGCTATACTGTCCAACAGCTATAGTGTAAATGTGTCGGCTGATCCTGTGAACGGAGGTATCGTAACAGGTGGCGGAGCAGTGGCAGAAGGCGGTTCGGTGACTCTGTCGGCGGTTCCCAATAAGAACTTCTACTTTGACGGATGGATCCGTGACGACCAGAAGGTGTCAACGGCAACCAATTACACGATAAATGATGTAAGAAGCAACATAAATATGAAGGCTTCCTTTAAACAGAATTACGTTACTGTAACAGCTATACCTGAGAACGATCATGCCGGAAGTGTTGTGGGAGGCGGCAGGATATCTTATGGCGGAAGTACCACACTGTCGGCCAGGGCTTATGATGGCTTCGTGTTTATCGGCTGGAAGGAAGGCGATTCGATCATAAGCAAGGATGCTTCGATAACCCTTAATAATCTGACAGTCGACAGGAAGATCGTGGCCAAATTTGCCAAGACAAGGTATACTATAAATTTGGGATGCTCACCATTCGAGGGTGGATCGGTAACAGGAAACGGTACCTATAATCTGGGTGATTCGGTAACTGTAACCGCCAAGGCATCAGGCGGGTTCACCTTCCAGAGCTGGACGGTGAACGGCCATGTTGTAAGTTACAGCCCTTCATACAAGATAGAGAGGGTAGACAGGGACTATAACCTGACTGCGGTATTCTTAAAGACCGGGGTAACAACATATTCTATGGTTTCGGGAGTTGCCACCACGGGCGGAACCATAAGTCCGGGCGGAACATTCGTTGCTGCCCAGGGAAGTACACTCACATATACGATAACACCCAAGTCGGGATTTGCAGTACTTGCGGTTGCGGTTGACGGCGTACAGGTAGGTCCGGTAGGTACATACACATTTGAGAATATCAATTCCAATCATGTTATAGCTGCGGCATTCGTACAGACTGATGCAGGTGCCAAGGCAGCGCAGGCTGCAGGTAAGGAGACACAGCCCAGAAAGGTCCAGAAGGTATATAAGGATGCTGAACCTGTTGTTTCTGAGAACCAGGTAGTATCACTTGAGGATGCTGCTTCCGGAACAGCCGGCGATGAATACGTACAGGAGATGGATCTTACAGACATTGTCATACCCACCGATGAAGAACTGGGTATTACACCTGAAGCAGAACAGCCTGAGACATCAAGGGTGCTTCAGTCATTGGGTATATCCGAGGATGAAGCAAAGACATGGATAATAAACGGAGATATAGTTCCCATACTTTCCGCCGCATTCTACGAGGGCAACCTTGATGCTTATGTGGACAATCAATATGCACCTCCGACGGATTTCCCTGATTACCATACGATGACCAGAGAGGAACTTGAAGCTCTTCCTGATGAGTATATCAATCCAAGCCTGCCTAACTTAGATAAGGTTGTTTTAAGTCTTATGACCCAGGGCGAAGTGCTCACCCTTGCTGAGGACGGACATGCCAACTTTACGGTATCACTGAGGGATGCAGACAATACCATAGATGAGAAGAGCAAGAAGACACTGGACAATGCAGTAGGACAGAAACCGATCAAGTATTTTGACCTGACCATGATGAAACAGGTTAACGGTATGCCGGTGAACATTAAGGAGCTTTCCGTACCGCTTGAGGTTATCATAAGGATACCCGATGAGCTGTATAAGGAAGGTAAGGTATATTCGGTGCTTCGTGATCACGATGGAGTTGTGAGCGTACTTCCGGATCTTGATGATGATCCGCACACGATAACCTTCGCAACAGACAGGTTCTCATCTTATGCGATAGCCGAACAGAAGGCAACACCCAAGAGTATGGCTGTAAGGTTCGCAATAGGAGCCTCGATAGCACTCGTGATCGCGACATTGTGCTTTGCGATCCTTATGTATCATCATGTAATGATGAGGCGTGCACGCAAGAAGAAAATGAGATAACCGGAATTGGAGCTTCATGAATAAGGCTGAGAGACGCAGAAGAAGAAGGATAAAGAGGATCACCACCACTGCAGCATGCGTGGTCCTTGCGGTGTTGATCACGGTGGGGAGTATAAGGATAAGAGTACTTACCGCATTCAGTGGTGATTATGTAAGAAATATTGATATTACAGACAGGGTCGTTGCTAAGACGGCCCTGTGGCTCGCTGATGTGGAAGGTGCGGATATAACCGAAGAATGGATATGGAGTAAGACAGATGGGATCGATGCCAGGGT
>JAILCT010000207.1 GCA_024690425.1 Lachnospiraceae bacterium
GAATCCTACGGCTATTCATTCTCATACCGCCATATCTCAGTAGTTTAGCAACAACACCGGAAATATGCCTATTAGCATTTTGGGACCGGGCGCGAAAACCACTGTTTACTCAAGAGGATGAAGCACTTAGAAACGGCTTCAGGAACGCCGCGCTGGAATCATCCTCCTGTTCAGGTATACCTATCATTATATTATCGTATAAGATGATATGTGTCTACAAAAAAATAGAGTTACTGCAGCGACCTATGCTGCTTCAACTGACAATCAGTGAAGCCCCCTGTCTAAAACGCCCGAAGCGCCTCTGCATTCTCCTCTATTTATTTTAAGTTTAATCAGATAATGTATCTCTGTCAACTATGCCAGCTTCCAGCTTATCCTAACCGTTCTCTATGTACTTCTTCTTCATTTCAACAGTATTATAACTATTTTTACTCAGATGAATTGTTTTGATTTTTCCTCTTTTTCCTTGCTTTCTCTAATGATTCCTCAATACGCCGTTTCATATCCCATCTCACCCACTCTTCCTCATTCATTCCGATTTTATCGAATATCATAGCTGCCTCTTTCGCTTTACTGCTATAACCATGAGCATATCTTCTTGCAGTCGTTGTTGAATCCTTATGCCCCAACATATCGCTTACCGTTTCAAGGTCAACACCATTAGCAAGTAAGATAGATGTATAACTATGCCTCAACCCGTGAGGTGTACATTTCTTTATTCGAGTCCCTGCATTCTTGACAATTCTATCCAAACATCTCTCAACTGTTCTTCGTTCCATATATGGTTGACCGGTTTTTTCGGATACAAAAACAAAGTCATTATCATCATGTGGTCTTTCTGCCATCTTTTTCAATACTTCAATAGCCTTATATTGTGTATAGACAATTCTGTTACTCGAGTCTGTTTTCGCCTCTTTTTCAATTGTTTCAGATATAAAATTCCCTTTTTCGTTCTTTATTGGAGCCTTGTTCGCATCCCTAACCAATGCTCGCTGAAACCCTCTATGAATATTTATCTCTTTATAATCATCCGATACATCTTCCCATTTCAAGCTACATGCTTCTTCAGTTCTGACTCCGGTGAACATTATAAAGAGAATAACCTGGGCAATATTTCCATATTTATTTTTTTGACACTCTTTATATATTAATTCGAAATCATCCTCATCAAGATATGAAACATGTTTCTTTCTATGATCCTTATTAATCTGATTCTCTGAAGGCAACCTGACATCTTCGATTCTAATAGCAGGAATATCTCCACGCTTAATTCCGTAGCGAATCACTTGATTTATAACTGTTTTGGTTTTCTTTATAGTTTCAAGTGAGCATTTGTCAGCCAAATCATAAAAGAAGGATTCTATTACATCAACAGAAAGCTTTTCACATTTAGCTTTACCAAGTGTGGTCGGTTCTATTCTTACTCTTATAGCTGTTTCATAATTATCATAAACACTGGCTGAAATATGCTCTTTCTGTTTTAACCACTCATAACAGTATTTAGCGAATTGGGTTTTATTGTTTATCTTAATACCACTGCTTAGCCTTTCGGCCATTTTTTCTTTGCATTCCTTTTGGGTTTTCCCGAATACATCGTAAACCTTATCGTTTTTTTTGACCCTTAATCTCCAGTAATCCGATCCGTTTATCTTTCTCTTTGTAAAACTACCCTCGCCCTTAACTCTCAAACTGAACACCTCCTTTCAGCTTATATTATAACATATTTTAGAAAAAAAATTACCCCTACTAGGGGTAAAAAGTAGGGGTAAATTTCTATGTTGTATCTCGCAAACTCAGTGCTGCTAAGCAGAATCGAACTGCTGACCTCATCCTTACCAAGGATGCGCTCTACCGACTGAGCCATAGCAGCGTAAAATTGACACTTAGACATTATATCTTTATTCCCATGGTCCGTCAACTGTTTTTTTATATATCATAGGCATATATCATAGGCATATCATAGGCATCATAAGTCCCGATCACTTAAGCCTTATGAATTCCTGAACATTGTTGTAATCTATGATCCTGTAATCCACATATATAGATCTGTTCTCCGCATCCTTCCCTGCTTCATCACCGCTCTTGCGCGCAAGGTCGCAGGATAAGCGCATTATGTTCTCCGCCTGTCCCTGGGCATCGTTATAGACTGTCCCTTCCATCTTCTTCATCTGTACAAGGGACAGGGCATCAGGGATACCGTCAACTCCGACTACGAGGGGCTGATAAGCACCTTTATGCTTTACGGCTTCCAAGGCTCCTATAGCCATCTCATCATTGTTGGATATGATCATCTCTATCTGGGTGGGATACTTGTCAAGCAGCATACCCATCTTGCTCTCAGCCTGATCGCGGTTCCAGTTGGCTATCTCATCGCCCAGCTTCTCAATGGAGTATCCGGCCTGCTGAATCGCTTCTATCGACACCTGGGTTCTTATAAGGGCATCCTGATGTCCTATCTCACCCTCAAGTATCACATACTGTATGACACCGTCATCATTCCTGTCCACCTGGCTGAACCTCTTCTTATCGGACAATGCCTTTATCACAAGCTCGGCCTGCATCATTCCCGACTGTTCCGCATTGGCTCCTACGTAATAGAGCTTATCCCAGCGGTTCAGATCATCCGCAACAGGCTCTCTGTTAAAGAATACTACAGGAACTGAGGCTGATTTGGCCTTATCGATTATGACCGTGGCATCGGTCCTGTCCACAAGGTTTACGCACACAACATCATATCCCCTGTCGATAAAACCTGTTATCTGGTCATTCTGGGCAAGCTGGCTGCCGCCTGCACTCACGATATCAAGAAGGATGACATCACCTGTCTCCTTCTCTATTTCCCTCGCCCACTCATTAAGCCTTGCAGACAGTTCCACTATAAAGGTATCGTAAACATCATTCATGCTTACACCTATGCGGATATTGCGTTGTTTCTTGACCTGATCGCCCACAACACCGGAGCCTGAGCATCCGGCAAGGAACAGGGTCATAACAAGAACATATATAATCGGGTTTCTTAACTTCTTCATCTTATCCTTCCAAAAATACTTATTGATATCTCTACCTTACATGCGGGAAGAGGAGGCGCTGATTGGCTTCATCATACATATTGTTGTGATCGACCACCTCAAAGGATATCTGCCTGTCTTCGTACGAAGCAGTATCCTTATGATTGGCAAAGTTATTCCTTATAAGCTTAGTAAGTCCTATATATCCTATGGAGAACTCATCCGGATATACCAAGGACCTGATAAGCCTGTTATCAAGATAGTAAGCGCTCTTACTGCTGTTGGCGATACCGTATATCTTAACATCCTTATTAAGGTTTACGGCCGCATCTATGATCTCTTCCATGGAAGAATTGTCAAGTGCTATCACCACGTCAACGGCTTCCTCGGTAAGCTGTCTCTGAAGGAAGAACTGGGCCTTCTTGTCGATCTCCTGCTCATTCCTCTCCCACAGCACGACATTTTCGGCATACTGGATATCGGTATTTAAGATCGTCTCAAGCCTCTCCTTAACACTGTCGCGCCCGTTATGATCCACGATCACGGCAGCCTTTATCCAATCCTTCTCATTATCATCTATCGTTTTTATGAGTGACTCTGCCATAAGGACATTATCTGCCGATGTAAGAGAGGAACCCTCTCCCGTACCGCTCTCGACAAAGGCATATGGGATCTTAAGCGGATTGGCGGCAAGATAATCCCTGATACCATCACTGTCGGCAGCCGCAATGAGCAGGGCATCCGCTCCTCCCTCCGCTTCTCGTTTTATAAGGGATATCTGCTCTTCCACATCATCCTCACCGGACATCGTGATAAGGGTAACTTCCGCGTTCATATCATCGGCAGCAAGTACGGCACCCTGTTTAAGGTTCTCCCATCTTGAAGCATCCGATCCGTATACGATCAGCGATACCTGGATGATAGGGTCCTCCCTTTTGATGGCCTGCAGATATATAGCTATTTCAATGATCATAAGACCCACAAGGATCAGGGCCAGAATCACGATCGGGGACCTGTATTTCTTCATGACAGTTCGCCCCCTTTCTTATAATCGGCATATGTTATGCGCGGCAGATGGATCCTGACTGTGGTTCCCTCATCAAGTTCACTCTCAAGCTGAAGTCCGTAATCGCCCTTGAAATAGAGCTGGATACGCTGGTTGACGTTCCACAAGCCGATCCCGGAGCCCTTGCCTCTGGTCCTGCCCTTTTCCTTCAGGAGATTCTCAAGCACATCCTCGGGCATGCCCATTCCGTTATCGCTGACTTCGATATAGATGTCTCCGTCTTTCTCATAACCCTTAACCGATATGACCGAATCCTCATCCTCGGCCCCGTAGTAGATGGCATTCTCAAGGAGGGGCTGTACAATGAGCTTGATCGTACAGCAGTCCTCTATCGCGGGATCGATATCAATAGTCGCAGTGAATTTATTCTTATAGCGGACCTTCTGGATGCTTAAGTAATTCTGTGCATGGGTGATCTCATCCCGGATGGTGATGATGTTATCGCCCTTGCTTAAGCTTATCCTGAACAGGGATGCCAGGGCCGTTACCATGGTGATGGCATCCTTATACCTGTTCGACTCGATCATCCAGATTACCGAATCCAGTGTATTATAAAGGAAATGCGGGTTGATCTGTGACTGAAGGGCATCAAGCT
Organism: Lachnospiraceae bacterium; assembly: GCA_024690425.1. The sequence continues at coordinate 4,670 of JAILCT010000207.1, forward strand.
CGCTCTTACGCTTATCCCTCTGTTCCTTCACCATATCATCCATCAGCTTGCGCATCTGCCTGACCATGGACCTTATTGTCCGTCCCAGGTGCATGATCTCATGCGTGCCGCCTATGTAGATATGGTCATCCGTAAAGTCACCCTCCTCAAGCTTCTTCACACTCTCATCAAGCTTACGCAGCGGGTCGGTGACCTTGGATGAGATGAATATATTACCTGACAGTACCAGGAATATGGTAAGGGTCAGGATTATCATCATGAAGATACGGGTCTGGGAAAGGCTTAATGTAAGCTGGCTCGTAGGTGTTACACTGACTATCTTCCAGCCGGTATATCCGATCGTCTTAACGATCACGGACCTCTCCTCGCCTTCAAAATTCTCTATATGGCTGCCGTCCTCATATTTAAGTGCGGTAAGATTATTCTCCTTCAGAAGGTCCGAATATATGGCCCTCTGCCTTGGGTGGTATATTATCTCGCCATCCCTGTCCATAAGATATACATAACCCCTGCCGCTTTCATTTACCTTGGCAAACATCTGCTCAATGGCCGAGAAGTCCATATCAACAAGCAGTACACCCGACTGGATGTTACCGCCTCTTGTCAGCTCAACGGCCCTGCTCAAGGATACTACCCAGTAGTAGCGGTAGTTACTGTTCTCGAACATGTTCTGTATATGGGGAGTCGAAAAGTGAATGTTCTCGATCTTCTCATTGGCATTCTCAAACCATTCCTGCTTGGTAAAGTCAACCCCTTCCTTTCTTCCGGAAACAGGAGATGCGCTGATAAGGGCACCGTCACCTGTCACGCAGGCAATGCTTACAAGGTTATTCTTATTGGCCTCATAGAGAAGATCCATTTCATTTATGAATGAATCCTTGGCAAGATCTGTCTTCTTTATCACGGAATAATAAAATGAATCCGAAACACCCATCATATTCCTTATATAGGTATTTAAGTTCCATCCGACCTGTTCAAGGACACGCTTGTCATTCTCTATGGCATTCTTGCGTACCCTTGATGAGAACTGCGAATACAGGGCAAACCCCATGATCATCATACCGACAACGGCGATAAGTGTGAATGAGATCGATATTATGTACTCGATGCTTCTCTGCTTATATGCTTTTTTTATTGGCAGGATCAAATGATCTATCTTATTCTTCATACTTATTTATGGCGGTACTTGGCGGGTGATACACCATATGCTTTCTTGAATACATAGGAAAAATAGGTAGGCTCGTCATAGCCGACCATACCCGCTATGACGTATGATTTTTCATCTGTTTCCGTTAAAAGCCTGACCGCCTCATCAAGCCTTACCTTGGTCAGGTAGGCGACAAAGTTGAGTCCTGTCTCCTTCTTGAATACTGTCGAGAAATAGGTCGTACCAACCCCAAGGTGAGAACACAGCATATCCACGGACAGCTTGGAATCCATGTAATGCTCTTCGATAAATGCCTTGGCCTTCTCGCCGAGGACCCTGGTGGCATCCTGTCTTTCTTCATCTATGGCTTCCTTAAGCCCAAGACTTAACTGCTCAAGCCATTCTCTCATCTCGTCAAAGGAAACGAAGCTTTCCACCTTTTCAAGCAGCCCCTGGGTCGACTCCCACCTGTCTTCAAGCTGGTACATGCTTGCAAGCCTGAACAGTTCTATGACGATCTCGGTGCAGAAAAGACGCAGCTGGGGTATCGATACGGATGACTTTCTCATATGGTTTGAGACCTCATCCACCGCGCCCTTCACAGAAGCCGTATCCCCTATCTTGATCTCTGTGATAAGGCTCTTCATAAGCTTCTCATCCATTGTTATGACATCACCGTTCTTAGGCTCGACATCCCCTATGTAAATAGCCTGGTCACCCTCCATGAGCATCCTGTACCTGGCAGCTTCTCCGGCCTCCTCAAATGACCTCGAAATATCGATTATATTCCCGTATATCTTGCCTATACCGGCCACGGTATCAAGACCGTAGAGCTTCTTGGACATCTTGCACAGCATATCCATATTGGAGATAAACTTCCTGTGTTCACCTGTATTCTTAAAGCCGGCGATAACAACAATGGTGCCAAGGTAGTTAAGGCATGTGTAGCCGTCGAATGCTGACAGCCTGTCCTTTACAAGGTTCATTAAGGATATGCTCAAAAGTCCCGGATCGAGCGGCTGAGCGGCCCCCTTCTCCTGGATGAGCACACCGACCGAATAGAAGGCATGATCGAATGAGAAGCCGTAATCCTTCGAATAACCGGTTATCTGATCCTCACTCAGATGGCCTTCAAGCAGGCCGATCATAAACTGTTCTTTAAGTATGGGCAGGCTCTCCTTATAGAACTTCGTAAGCTGTTCTATGTTATGGCGCTTGTCAAAATCATCATCAAGCCGTTCCCTGATCTTTAGGAAAACCTTGGTAAGCTCCTCGGAATTGATGGGCTTAAGAATATACTCCTCGGCCTCAAGCCTGATGGCCTCCTGGGCATACTCGAATTCATCATATCCCGAGAAGATGATTATCCTTACATCGGGCATGATCTCCTTAAGCCTTCTGCTGAAGGTCAGACCGTCCATAAAGGGCATCTGTATATCGGTAAGGACCACATCGGGATTATACTGCTCGGCCTTGACAAGGGCATCCTCACCGTTGTCAGCTTCCGCAACCACCTCATACCCTATTTCATTCCAGTTGACGCAGCCGGCTATCGCTTCCCTTGCATCCTCTTCATCATCAACAAGCATTACCTTATACATTCTCTTCTTCTCCGTCTTATGTATTTCTACCTTTCAAATAACTGCTCCTTGGTATAGTAACCTCCGCCTATCAGGACTTCTTCATAGTTATCCTCATCAATAACAACCGGCGTACACAGATATGAAGGGACCGTGAGCACGTTGTTGTTATACTGGCTGGTATCGTTGATCTCAGGCTCCGCGCCCTCAAGGAGAGCCTGGACCATGGTCACGCACTTTGCGGCAAGTATCCTTGTGTCCTTATATATGGTCATTGTCTGCCTGCCGTCAGCTATATTGTTTACAGCCGCCTTCTCGGCATCCTGACCCGTGATCAGCGGGAGGTCTTCCATCGACAGGCCTTCCCTCTCCCATGCCCTCAGGATTCCGTAATCAAAACCGTCAAAGGCAGAGCATACTATGTCAAGATCACCGTCCCTGTAGTATTCCCGTATAAGATTGGTACACATCTCCTCTGCCGTGGTGTCCGACCATCTTAGGATACATGTATCGTGAAATGAAGTCTTGCCCGACCGGCATATAAGTGTCCCATTGTCAATGTATGGCTTTAAAACCTCCATGACCCCTGTATACAGGAACAGGGCATTGTTGTCATCGGGCGATCCCATAAAGAACTCAATGGTATATGACTCACCTGTCCGTGAAGCCTCTTCAAGGCCCATCTTATCCTCGATATAGCTGCCGATCAGCGTTCCTACCTCCTTATTGTCAAAGGATGCATAATATGAAACCGCATCGGTATCCATAAGGAGACGGTCGTAGGCAATGACCGCTATCCCGTTGTTCCTTGCTTCCTTAAGGACATCGACAAGCCTTGTTGAATCTATCGATGATATAACGAGGCATGAAACATCGTTTCGGATCATTGATTCTATCTGGCTTATCTGAAGGTCGATATCATCATCCGCATACTGAAGGTCAACCTCGTAACCTAAGGTCTCAAGCCTTGCCTTTATGCTCATCCCGTCATTTATCCATCTCTCGGAAGTCCTTGTGGGCATGGCGACTCCGACCCGCTTGACCACCGTGCGGGTACCTATATCTTCATTGTCAGCCGTCTCAGGCGCCGTGCCCTGTTCGGCCTCATGTTCCGTATTGTTATTCTGTTCCTGATCAGTGACCGCTCCACCCTGACATCCGGTCAGCAAAAAGCATAGTATCAGTACGATAAAGAGCACTTTTTTCTTCATGTTTACTATAATAGCACAAGAAAGCTGTCTTTTCATCAGAAGAGACAGCTTTCTCAAAATAATATACTTAAATATTATTAACCTTTTTTGCGCTTTGAAAGAACATCCATCGTAACAGCACCGAGAAGAACGGCACCCTTTACGATCTTCTGGATATCTGTTGACCATCCGAAGAGGGACATACCGTTGTTAAGTATACCCATTATGAAAGCTCCGACAACCGCGCCGACTATGGAACCGGCACCACCGGCAACTGCCGCGCCACCGATATAACATGATGCGATAGCATCCATCTCGAAACCGTCACCGGCCTTGGGTGTTGCGGATCCGTTTCTGGCCGAAAGCACTATACCGGCTATGGCTGAAAGAACGCCCATGTTAACGTATACCCAGAAGAAAACCTTATTGGTATCGATACCGGAAAGATTGGCCGCCTTACGGTTACCACCCAGAGCATATATCTGCCTTCCTGCTACAGTCTTGCTTGTGATAAAGCCGTAGATGGCTATCAGAATGACCATGATAAGAAGTACGAACGGCAGTCCGTTGTATCTTGCAAGCTTGTAGAAGAAGAACCAGATGATAAAGAGCATTACAGCAAGCTTAAGAACTATCTGCCATGTCGGGTTCACTGCGAAATTATATTTCTTCTTGGTAGAGTTGCTCTTGATCTCGGAAAAGATAAGGGCAACCGAAGCTATTATCGCAACAATGATACTCACTATATCAAGCGTTCCGTCTCCGAAAGGTATCTTTATTACCGGAAGGAAACCGGCACCGATAAAGTTATACGACTGCTCGAAGGGACCCTTTGTCTGTGCCTGGAGCAGTGTATAGGTAAGTCCGCGGCCCATAAGCATCGTAGCAAGAGTTGTTACGAAAGGCGGGATCCCAAGATAAGCAATAAAGAATCCGGCGAAAATACCTGTCAGAAGACCTACGAGAAGGGCTGCAATAATGGCTACCCACATGTTCATCTTAAGGTCCATCATAATGATACCGGCAACAGAACCGCATACTGCAACAACCGAGCCGACACCAAGATCGATGTTACCGGTAAGTACGCACAGCAGCATACCTATCGCAAGTATAACAACGTACCCGTTCTGCATGATAAGGTTATTGATATTAACGGGCTTAGCGTTTGCTCCTTTTGTTGTTATCGCAAACAGAATAAAAATTCCTATCAGGATCAAAAACATACCATACTGTTTTAAATCCATATTAACGATCTTTTTTTTGTTAGTTTCCATTTCCGTCTCCCTTTCTCATATGAGCCATGATAAGTTGCATGATACGTTCCTGTGAAAACTCATCCTTACTAAGCTCTCCTGCTATCTCTCCTTCGTTTATAACGTAACATCTGTCACAGGTTCCGATTATCTCGGGCATTTCAGATGAGATAACGATGATACCTTTTCCTGCTTTCGCAAGTTCGTTTATTACACAGTAGATCTCATACTTTGCACCTACGTCTATACCTCTTGTAGGCTCATCCATGATCAGGACATCCGGCTGCGTCAGCATCCACTTGGCAACGACCACCTTCTGCTGGTTACCGCCCGAAAGCGATCCGACCACCTGATTGATGGAATTAGCTTTGACATTTATTCTCTCTTTGTATTCCTGCGCCGCAACTATTTCATCATTGCCGTTTATCACGCCGTTTTTAGAGAAGAAGAACGGTCTTGCAGCGATCGTCATGTTCTCTTTGATATCTCCGATAAGGTTCAGACCGTAAGTCTTTCTGTCTTCGGAAATATATGCCAGTTTGTTTTGAACGGCATCTTTGACTGTCTTGAGAATAACTTCTTTTCCGTTCATCAGGATATGACCTGATATTTTCTGTCCGTAGCTTCTGCCGAACAGGCTCATCGCAAGCTCAGTTCTTCCGGCTCCCATAAGGCCTGCAAGACCGACAACCTCGCCGGCACGGACTTTGATATTTATATCCTTAAGCACCTGACGATGTTCATCGTCCGGATGAAATACATTCCAATCCTTAACTTCAAATACAACGTCTCCGATATCCACGCCTTCTCTTGCAGGATAACGGTTGGTCATCTCACGTCCGACCATAGCTTTTATGACTCTGTCTTCGGAATAGTCATCCACTCCCTTGACAAGTGTCTCTATCGTCTTACCGTCTCTTATGATCGTGACCGAATCCGAAACATATTCGATCTCATTGAGCTTGTGTGAGATGATGATACATGTGATACCCTGTGATTTGAGCTGAAGCATAATATCAAGAAGCTTCTTACTCTCTTCATCATTAAGCGCCGCCGTAGGCTCATCAAGTATCAGAAGTTCAACCTTCTTGGCCATGGCCTTGGCGATCTCTATAAGCTGCTGTTTGCCTACACCAAGGGAATTGATAGGAACGTTGACATCTTCATGCTCCAATCCAACCTTAGCAAGCATTTCCACCGCCCGGCGTCTTGTTTTGGTCCAATCAATGATACCTTTGCTGCTCGTCTGCTCGTTACCGATGAACACGTTCTCGGCAACCGAAAGCAGGGGACTCAGCGCGAGCTCCTGATGGATTATAACTATGCCCTTGGCTTCCGAATCTCTAAGGCTGTGGAATTTGCAGTGCTCACCCTTATACAGAATATCTCCTTCATATGTTCCGAACGGATATACGCCCGACAGAACATTCATAAGAGTGGACTTACCGGCACCGTTTTCACCGCATATAGCGTGAATCTCGCCTTTTTTAACCTTAAGATTAACATCGTCAAGAGCTTTTACTCCGGAGAATTCCTTCGTAATATGATTCATTTCCAAGATGTAATCCGACATCCTACCTACTCCTTCTAAACATATACATTTAAAACAGGGCGGCGGCAACTGTCGCCACCGCCCCGCTTTATTTCATATACTATCCGAGTTATTCTGCTAACTGCTCCTCTGTGTAGTATCCGCCACCGATGATAACTTCTTTGTAGTTATCCTTGTCAACCGGAACGGGCTCGCAAAGGTATGAAGGAACTACGATCTTGCCGTTATTGTACTGCTCTGTGTCGTTGATCTCAGGCTCTGATCCTTCAAGAACTGCCTGTACCATTGTAACACACTTGCTTGCAAGAAGTCTTGTGTCTTTGTAGATAGACATTGTCTGCTTACC
>JAILCT010000171.1 GCA_024690425.1 Lachnospiraceae bacterium
GAACAGCAAATATAAATACCTTCCCTGTTATAGACCCGGTTGTCATATCTGTTTTTCCTGAGCTTACAGCCATAAGTTGCCTCACTTTACCCGGTATGTTTCCTTAGGACCCAGGTATGAATCCGGCAGAGACTCTCCTGCCACGTTTATAACTATCTTTTCAAGAACAAAACCGGGGCTTGCCGCAAAGATCCTAATAGTGTTAAGTCCCTTATTAAGGACAAGTACGGTTGTTGACTTCCTGATATTATCAAGGACCCCCTGTCCCCAGAATAGATTATCGTCTCCGACCCTGAAATCTGAAGGTACCAGATTTATGATATCCGTCTCCTCATCCCATATCTGCTTCCCCGAAAGATTTCCCGCACCGCATGAGATACCGTATTCAAGCTTATTATCCATGGATACCGGATTGGAAGGTGCTGTATACAGGGTTACCTCGTATTCATCTTCCCTGTCAACATGCACAAGGTAATCCACCGACGGCGCATTTTTAGCCGGGACAAAGCCTGCATTAACCGGGAAGGCCTTCAGGGCAGAAAGGGTGCGCCCGTAATCTTTAAGTACCACAAACCTTCCGCTGCCGGTTTCGTTAACGGCCGAATAGTGCTCAGCCTCAATGGATATGTGATTACCGGCCTTATAGGCTATCCCATCCTGTTCGTAGCCATACCATACGAATGTCCCTGCAGGAAGAGCCGAATAGTCCCTGCAGTTAACCGGGACCACAACAGTGGTATTGTTATCGCCGCTCTTAACGGATACATCTATGCATGTATCTTCAGTGAATTTATCCCTGTCAAGCTTAATATATACAGGCTCATAAAATCCGGGCACACATGTTCCCCGCATGTCCGATATTTCAAGCCTCTCATCATCGCATATAAGCTCATAGCCCGAATCCTCCTTGCCGGTCGAATACAGTATTAACCTTGCAGATTTGCACGAAGGATCAAGGAAATCGGGCAGGATAAGCTTCTTACCGGTCCACACTCCGCCTTCCGTATGCTGATCCGTTCCGGGGATCGTCACTATAAGCCTGTTCTTGTTGCTGGGTTCAAAATCATACAGTACGGGGAATGCACACTCCTCTTCATTCCAGTTGGTAAACCCGATATGTTCGGACATACCCATCCCGTACCATTTGCCATCCCGGATCTCATGAAGCTCTTCGGTAAGCGCCCTGTCGAGCTTGAGGCGGGTCCTCGCCTCCGCAGCGACCTTCATCGCAAATGATGCATGTATCCCGGACAGATAGTGATTTTCCGTGACGGCAAGCCACATCCTTGTAAGGTTAAGGGTTGCCACAAGAGGATAACCTACCAGCTGGAAAAAGGTAAATGCATTGCGTTCATCGCCGTGTGCGCTGACCGTATCGGCTGTTTCCATAAGGAAGTTTATCCGTGCGGACAGGTCCTCAAGTTCCCCGTAATTAACGGCATGATATACACTGTCGTTCATCGCTTCCGGTCTTCTTGTGGATATGATCTTCGTGTAGCCCTTAAGCAGAGCGGCTATCGTCTCCTTATCGGACCTGTCAAGACTGCTTCCGAACTGCCTTTCAACAAACAGCGCATTATACTCATCGGGGGCATCGATGTTCCCTATGCCCCATTTGTCATAGTCGTACGCAAGATCCATGAAAAAGGACAGGGGATATTCGTTCGTAAAGATATCTCCCACGTTGACTATCCATAAGTCTCTTACTCCGAATTCGTAAGCCATGGTCATCTGCTCCCATACCTTGGGCAGATATGTAGAGTTGATCCATTCATATGAGACCGGCCATCCGTGATAATCGAAATGATAATACATTCCGTAGCCGCCCTTATGGTCCCTCATCTGCTCCGTGGGAAGGGTCCTCAGATTGCCGAAATTATCGTCGCAGAGCATAAGAGTCACGCCCTCAAGTTCGGGGGAACCCATAAGTCCCTCGGTATCCTCATCACCATAGAAGAAGGGCTCGACTTCCTTATACAGGGCAAGCATCCTCGGCACTTCGTCAAGGTTCTCGTTGACGTTCTCCTTAATAAGCCTGTTCTGGGTCGCAAGGACATCCCTTAACAGGTCGATATTGTCCTTAAGGGTCGCTTCCTCACCCATTATCTTTGAGTCAAATTCACCCCTCATTCCCACGGTGATCACATTCTCGAATCTTCCGCCCCGCTTAAGTCCGTCTTCCCAGAAGCGGGTTATGCCCTCTTCATTTGCCCTGAAATCCCAGGCATCACCGTATATCGATTCCGGTCCCCTTAAATGCTTGTACTCCTCTCCCTGTCTTAAGCAGGGTTCGTGGTGGGACATTCCCATGACCACACCCATCTCGTCGGCCAGTTCGGCATTCTCAAGACCCGGACCGTCTTCCGGGAAGATCGAGGCCCACATTGCCGGCCACAGGTAATTGCCCTTGAGCCTTAAGAGAAGCTCGAAGACATGCTCATACATTTTGGCATTTACTCCGCCGTAATTCTTCCTCGCCCAGTTGCCGAAGGCGGGCCATTCATCATTTATGAAAAAGCCCCTGTACTTGACCGAAGGCTCCTTCGAGATCATATTGCAGTTCTCATCAAGGATAAGTTCACTCATACCGTCAGGCTTCACATCACACCAGTCAACAAGAGGGGACACCTTAAGCAGCTCAGATAAGTGAAAGAGTCCGTATATCGTACCGCGTTTATCACTGCCTGCTATGACAAGCGCTGTCTCCGCCCATTCATAAGGCTTATCAACAATACTGAAAGAATAGACCTCACGCCGTCCCTTAATGTCATCAAGCTTTATAAGGCCTCTCTGATCAAGGTCATCAAGAGCGCTGCTCATCCCGGCCGTTCCGAAAATAACAGGGAAAGTGCACGCAGTCTCCTCACCCGGAGCGATCTTTACAGGCCTTGCTCCGAATACAAGCTCTGCATCCTTCCTCACACGGCCTGCTATCCTCTTAACCCCGGGATATGCCGTATCTTCGTACATGAAGGCCAACAGCCCTTCTTCTATGTTGTATCTGTTTATTCTGTATTCCATCTGAGTACCTTCCGTAATATTTCACTTAATAATAAGCCAACAGACTGCCATCTATATTATATAGAAAGCAGTCTGTTGCTTCAACGGATTATTGCCCTTATTACATGATCACTTGAAATAATCAGGGTACTCCTTGATAACCTCTTCCTTATCAAGCTTATATCTCATAAGATGCTTGATCATCAAGGACCTGGCTGTCTCCCTGTCCCTTTTCTTTATCGCATCAACAATATTCCGGTGGTCGGATACTATCTTGATCTCCTTGACCGAATAAAGGGAAAGTGCACGCATCCTGTCGAACTGGCCCATGGCGGAATGCATAAGCCTGTATGTCTGTTCCTTGCCGCACATCAGAAAGAGCATTTCATGAAACTCATTATCAAGATTCATTATCCTGTCGGACATACCGTTGTTCAGGTAGTAACCCTGCAGGTCTATGTTCTCATAAAGCTTCCTTAGCTGGTCTTCCGAAATGCAGTCACACAGTTCTTCTACTATCGCAGCCTCTAGTGTTCTTCTTAGGAATGCGGCCTCCTCAACAGCATCGAATGATATTGCCGCAACATAACTCCCTCGCTGCGGAAACACTTCGATCAGCTGAGCCTTGACAAGCTCCTGTATGGCCTCCCTTATAGGAGTCCTGCTGACCCCTAAGATGCGGGACAGCTCGTTCTCGCTGATAAGGGTTCCCGGCTTAAGCTCCATATTTATTATGTTGTCATTTAATTCCCGCAGTGCGTACGCCTTGGCGCTCTCTCCTGCAAGCCTGTCCCGATATCGGACCATATATCCATACCTCTCAGTTATCCTACTGTCTTATGAAGGACCTCCCTGACCTTACCGGGTCCCTCGTTCATCTCGTTAAACAATTCTGTTATCCCTTCTGCAAGTCCTGCCTCATACAGGTCAACGGCAAATATATCCTTCCTTGACAGGATGGGCTTAAGCTCATCTGCACCTGCCTTCTTATAGTCCTTATAGGGTGCCATAATCCCTGACAGCTCTTCAAGAAGGGGATCCGGACTCTTTGTAAACTCGACGCCTTCATCGTTGATACCCGTAAGGTACCTTAAATAACCTGCAAGAACAACGGGTATGTAATGAAGCTTCGTAACATCTTCGCCCTTCCCGATATATGCCTTAAGGGTCTCACCGAAGCGGATGGGAAGCTTCTGTGATGTATCGCAGGCGATACGCTGCGGGGTATCCGGCATAAAGGGATTGACAAGCCTCTTGTTGAGCACTTCGTCAATAAATGTCTCGGGCTTTATGATGCCGGGATTGACAACGACCGGCATGCCTTCCTTATATCCCATCTCCCTTACAAAGGCAGACAGGTCTTCATCCTTCATTTCCTTCCATATTGAATCATAGGAAAGAAGACATCCGAACACTGCAAGGGCCGTATGAAGGGGATTTAAGCAGGTACACACCTTCATCTTCTCAACCTTATCAACCGTCTCCCTGTCTGTAAAGTATACTCCGCCCTTATCAAAGGGAGGGCGGCCGTTCGGGAACTTGTCCTCAACAACAAGATACTGGGTCTCCTCCGCGTTCACGAAGGCCGCTGTATATGTGTGCTTATCAGTAACGATTATGTCTGTATCCTCAAATCCGTCCTTCTTAAGCATCTTAACAACATCGGCATCGGGCCTGGGAGTTATCTTGTCTATCATGCTCAAGGGGAACGAAACCTTCTTCTCATCCTTAAGATAGCTTATAAATCCGTCATCAACAAGTCCCTGCTCGAACCACTTGTCAGCATAAGCATATACTGCAGCCTTAAGCTTGTCGCCGTTGTGTGAACAGTTATCCATGCTGGCCATCGTTACCGGGCAGGCTCCTGCCTTATAGCGCTCATGGAGCAGATATGCCATCTTGCCCATAAGGTGCTTGGGCGGGAAGCACTTGTTGTCAAAGTCATCCTTAACAAGACCTGAGAGTGTACCGTCCGGACCGTTAAGTGAATAACCCTTCTCGGTGATGGTAAAGGAAACCATCTGAAGGGAAGGAGCCGTAAATATCTCAATAAGCCTTGCAAGATCGGCTTCCCGTGAAAAGTCAGCCGTCAGGGATTCCGTCACCGAACCTACAACCCTCTTGTCGATATTGCCGTCGCTCTTAAGCGTAACAAGGAGGCTCAGATCATCAAAAGGCTTATAGGCCTTGCTGATTATATCATAATCAAAACCCTCTACGGCTATAACGCCCTTGTCATACACTCCCTGATTAAGGAGATTGTCGATAACGGCTGCGGGGAAGGCACGGAAGATATTGCCGGTCCCGAAATGAACCCAGGCAGGTTCCCTGCTGGTGAGGGCCTTAACTTCGTCCCTGTCGTATGAAGGCAGTACATAACCCTTATCCTTGAACTCTTTTCTTACATTTGCATCATATATCTTTGATAACTTCAATCCTGCCATCTCCTTTCTATCCCCTCTTGGCGTTTTTGTCAATGGCTTCCCATAAGCCGTTAAGATAGGTTGCACCAAGAGCCCTGTCATAAAGACCGTAACCGGGCATTGCCACTTCATCCCATATCATCCTTCCGTGATCGGGACGGATAGGTCCGGTAAACTCAATGTCGTAAAGAGCCTTCATTATCTCATAGAGGTCAAAATCACCGTCGCTTGACAGATGAGCGGCCTCTTCAAAATCATCGTCGGAATTAAACTTGAGGTTTCTTACATGAGCGAAATGGATCCTTCCCTTAAGAGCCCTGATCATACCCGGAAGATCGTTCTCCCTGTTGGTACCGTAGGAGCCGGAGCAGAAAGTGACACCGTTGTGCGGATTATCCACCATCTTCATCATCCTCTGGATATTGGGAAGATTGATTATGATCCTGGGAAGTCCGAAAACACTCCATGCCGGATCGTCGGGATGTATGGCCATGTTGATATCATACTTATCGCATACGGGCATTATCCTCTCAAGGAAGTACTTAAGGTTCTCAAAGAGCTTCTCCTCATCAACATCCTTATAGTCCTCAAAGAGCTGCTTGATCACTGCCATTCTCTCAGGCTCCCATCCCGGAAGGATCGCACCGTTTGCATCGTTCTTTATGGAATCAAACATTGTCTCTGGATCAAGTGCATCTATTGCCTTCTGTGAATATGCAAGTACCGTTGATCCGTCAGGGCGCTTCCTTGCAAGCTCCGATCTCGTCCAGTCGAATACGGGCATGAAATTGTAGCACACAAGATGTATGTCTTCTTCTCCCAGATTCTTAAGGGTCTCGATATAATTGTCTATATACTTGTCCCTGTCAGGTGAACCTATCTTGATCGAATCATGTATATTGACAGATTCTATACCCGAGATGTGCAGTCCCGAAGCTTCTACTTCATCCTTAAGCGCACGTATCTTCTCACGGGTCCATACTTCACCCGGAGTTGTGTCATACAGGGTCGTTATGACTCCCGTGACACCCGGCACCTGCCTTATCTGCTTAAGGGTCACCGTATCGAATCCGGTTCCGAACCACCTCATTGTCATTTCCATCTTATCATCCTCTTTCTTTCTTCGTTTGGCTGACGTCCGGACACAAAAAGGGATACGCCAGCTTGTTTACTTGTATACAAGTATATTACCACACGTATCCCTCTTTTTCTACTGTGATTAATCCCCAATAAAGTAAATGCGTTTTTGTCAATTATCGCCAAACAAGCTCTTTAGATCAAAACACCTGACATTGGTCCATGACCGGTTGATGCGGTCATTACTGTCTTCATCGAAGCAGGCCATTACAACCGACCTGTCCACTACCGACTTGGGCGGATACTGGGCATACAGCTGTCTCCTGGTCTGATCCTCGGTGGTTATTATGGTATACTTCTCATTTGCCTGCTCACTGTCTTCTTCAAAGAAGTATCCTATCTCGTTATATTCGACCGTATCTTCTTCCCCGTCGGCCCCGTAATTATAATTAAGGTAATCAAAGATAAGATCCGAATCCCCTCCCGATATCACGGAAGTGTAGCCTATGTAATACATGTTTCTGACAGCATTGTCGGGCCGGCTTATAAAGTTCACAAAGGCTTCCGCTGCCCTGCGTTTTCTTGCATCTTCCCCGATCCCCTTTTCAAGCATGACCCAGCCGTCAAACCAGAGGTTGGTCCCTTCCTCGGGTGCGGAATAGCACAGGGTGAGCTCGTCTTCATCTGCCTGGTCCATGGTGTATACAGCATCTCCCGACCACTGTTCGTTTGCGACAACCTTGCCGGTGACCATATCCGCCTTACCGGCATCCGTCTCGAATGAATATACATTGTTCTTGGCGTCTACCAGTATATCCTCAACCGCCTGCACCGTATCGGGATCGGTCCTGTTAAGGATCTCGGAAAGCCTGTCATGATAATCAGGAGAACCCGTAAAGGCCTCATCCGTTATCTCATCATAGTAATTGATCGCTGCTGCGGCAAAATAGGCGTCCCTTACGCTGTCCTTTATCGTGACTCTCCTGTAGTAGTCCCTGTTCGTCAGAAGATCCCAGTGCGCCGCATCCTCTGCGGATACTTCGTCGGGATTATATACGATTCCCAGGGTGCCCCACATATAACCGGCAGCATACTCGCTTAATGATTCGCCCCCTATCGACAGGTCTTTGAACACCGACCTTATATAAGGAGACAGTCCCTTTGCATAGTAGTTGTTTTCATCTGATACTTCCCTGAATCCATCGGAATAAGGTACCAGCATACCCTCACGCATCATCTTCATGATCATGTATTCCGAAGGGCAGGCAAGGTCGTATACATCTCCTATGGTCAGCTGGTTATACAGCTCCTCATTCGTTCCGAAGGTCGAATACTCAACCTTCACTTCTTCCCCATAGGTCTCAAGATACCATTCCTCGAAGTCCTCAACAAGGCTGTTGGTACCCAGTATCTCGGTCCCGTCATCAAGCTCTATGACTTCATCTTCGTCCCAGTCGCCTTCGTCTATGTATTCCTCCCAGTTGCATACGCGCAAAGTCACCGCACCGGCTTCTTCATTACCGCATCCTGCAAGAAAGAGGGCCATGGCAGCAACGCATGCCGAAAGGATAAATATGCTTCTTTTTCTTCCTGTCACACTCATATCCTGGCCTCCTCCTCATCTGCCGAACTCCTTATGTTTGCCGCCAGAACGACCCCTACAACGATAACAAACATTATCGCCGACAGGGCCCACAGGGCAGTCTTGATGTTCGTCTGTGCACCGCGTGTCGCATTTACAACGTAGGTGCTTATCGTATCGAACGTGGCCGGCTTGGTATAAGTGGCAATGAAATAATCATCAAGGGAAAGTGTTATCGCCGTCATAAACCCTGATATTATCCCGGGCCGTATCTGCGGGATAACTACCTTCTTAAGGGCCTGAGCCGGAGAACACCCAAGATCGAGTGCCGCCTCGTAAAGGGAGTTGTCCATAAGCTTGAGCCTTGGCGTCACCGACAGATATACAAAGGGAGTACATAATGCCGTCTGCGCGATGACAAGCGGGATATATGTATCCTTGTCCATATGGAGAAGGACTATCATGAATATACAGATGGAAAAGCCCGTGACCACATCGGCATTAACAACAGGCACCTCATTTACGATCTCAACGGTCCTTCTTATCCCCTTCTTCGAATAGAAGGCCCCGATGGCTCCGGCGCTTCCGAGTATCACCGAGATGATCGCGACCAGAACAGCCAGGGAGACTGTTCCAAGCATCATGGAGCGCAGTGCGGGTTCGGTAAAGAGGGTAATGTAATTATCCACCGAGAATCCCCTGACGGTTCCAATCATATCCGAGCTTGTAAAGCTGTAGAAGGCAAGGATCAGTATCGGAAGATATAATAAGGCAAGCACAAACCATATCACTGCATGCTGTCCGTATTTCTTCATGCGCGTACCCTCCCTTCCGCTTCTCCTCTTGATATTATCTTATCCGTAAATATAGTGATGAAGCCGATGAACATGAGGAGGATCGCCGATATTATCGATCCGTTGTTCCAGTCGTAGGAATTGAAATAGCTTCCGATAAGACTGCCCATTATATATGTGCTGTTGTAGATCATATCCAGCACGACGTAATTGGTCATCGCGGGCAGGAATACCATGGTCACACCGCTTATTATTCCCGGCACGGACAGGGGGAGGATGACCTTCACAAGGACCTGGAAAAAGGAAGCCCCAAGATCATAGCCGGCCTCTATCATCGACTGATCAAGCTTGGTCAGAGCGTTAAACAGGGGCATGATCATAAAGGGAAGGAAATCATATACCATACATATCACCGTATTCATAAAGGGGTGATATGCGATATTTCCTTCAAGCAGAGTCAGTATCTCCTTAAGTGCCGTAATACGCAGGGTAAAGTTAATCCACATGGGGAGCACGAATACCATAAGAAAGGTATGCTTCCTTGCGTACTCTCCCTTGGCCAGAATATATGCCACGGGATATGCAAGCAGCAGACATATGAGAGTCACCAGGACCGCTATTATCAGCGAATACACCAGGGTACCCATTGTCTTGCTGTTAGTAAAAAAGTCCGTGAAATTGGCAAATGAGACATGTCCCTCATCATCGGTAAAGCCATAGTATATAACTACGAGCAGGGGCATCACAACAAAAAGTATAAGGTATATGAAATAGGGGATGACCAGCTGCCTTCGGTCAAATTTGTAATTCTTCAATGTATCATTCTCCTGTCATGGGATTTCTTCCAAAACAGCCGGGATCACACCAGCCTGTAATGCATCTTATTCTTCGGGAACAGAACACTTACCTTATCGTCCTGGTTCCACAGGTCTTCATCATCGACCACGTAATCGATCTCATGGTCGGACCTTATGGTGTAACTGTAATGATCGCCTATATAATGGAATGACACGATCCTTCCCACGATATCTCCTTCCTTCTCATCATCGGACATCTCGGCATCCTCAGGCTGGAAGAAGGCTACCACTTCCTTGCCGTGATAATCGACAGCCTCACCGTCCTCGTCAATAAGACGTCCCCTGTGTACACGGGCAAACGGATACAGGCGATAGGGATCCACAAACCTTGAAAAATCATCAAATACAAGGAATAGGCCCTTCCCGTCAACGAAGCCGTCAATAACTCCGTGGAAGTTATTGATCGTCATATCGTAAGGTATTATGTGGATATTATCGGGAAGGACCGACAGGCCTACCTTCGTCCCCGGTTTATAATGGGACAGGCAGTGGACCTCCATCTCATACTTCCCGCACTGTACAAAAGTGACATAAAAGGTACCCTTGAAATCCGCTCTCGTGACCTCGCCCGTAAGTTGGCCCTCTCCGGGATCGACCACCAGGACATCCTCCGGACGTATCACAGCCTCTATCTTCTTGCCCTGTTCATAGTCATCCACACACTCAAACTCGGAACCTGCAAAGGCTGCCTTCATCTTACCGGTCATAACACCGTTAAAGATATTGCTCTCTCCTATAAAGTCAGCCACGAAGACATTGGCCGGCTCATTATATATCTCTTCCGGCGTACCCACCTGCTGGATCTTACCGTCGGCCATCACGACGACCTTATCGGACATCGTCAGCGCTTCTTCCTGATCGTGCGTAACGAAAATAAAGGTTATTCCAAGGCGCTTATGCATGTTCTTAAGTTCAAGCTGCATCTCCTTGCGCATTTTATAATCCAGCGCACTTAAGGGTTCATCAAGAAGGAGTACCCTGGGTTCATTTACCACTGCTCTGGCTATGGCTATTCGCTGCTGCTGTCCGCCCGAGAGCGTGCCGACGCTCCTCTTCTCAAAGCCCTCCAGATCGACCAGTTCAAGAACTTCCCTGACCTTCCTGTCTATCTCCTCCCTGGGCATCTTCTTCAACTTGAGGCCGAAGGCTATATTATCGTATACGTTAAGATGGGGAAACAGGGCGTACTTCTGGAATACGGTATTGACCGGACGCTCGTTGGGCGGGAGCGCGGAGATATCACTGCCGTCAAGGAGCACCTCACCTGTTGTCGGCTTGTCAAAGCCACCTATCATCCTGAGTATCGTCGTCTTGCCGCAGCCCGACGGTCCCAACAGGGTCACAAATTCACCCTCATTTATATCAAGGCTTAAATCCTCTATAACGTTGGACTTGCCGTCATAACTCTTTTTCACATTATTAAGCCTGATTATCGTATTTGCTTCACTCATCACACTGTCCTCCAAAAATAAATCATGAAGATTATAGCATCAAATACTCATCTGTAACAGCATTATCTTAACTTATGGCAAAACTCCTTTAAATATGTTAAAAAAACAAGTATAATCATAAGAAAAGAGCCCGGGAGGACAGTATGGCAAAAGACGAGAGGATTTATCATGTCGGTGTGATGCTCGGTAACATCCATACCCAGCATCCCAAGGAACTTATCGAAGGAATATATGAGGCGGCGTGCGGTGAGAATGTAAACGTCACGCTCTTTCTGGGTGCCCAGGGCAATGCCTTTGATTTCTGGAAACAGAGCAATGCTTCCGGCACCATGTCGTATCATTACCAGTTCAATGACCTGTATGACTATGCCCTGATAAGCAAGCTCGATGTTCTGATCATATCCTACGGAACCCTGTGTATTTATTTCGATCAGGATGACAAGGAAGAATTCTTCAGCAAGTTCAGGCAGGTTCCTCTTATAATCCTCGAGGAATACGAGGAAGATTCAACAGACAGCTTCATAATGAGCGATAATTACGGCAGCATGACCAACATCATGGAGCATCTCATATGCCACCATAATTATAAGAAGATACTCCATATAAGCGGTCCCCTGAACAACACCGATGCTACCGAGAGGCGGAATGCCTATCTTGATGCCATGAAGCGCAACGGCCTTCCCGTGACCGACTCAATGATCGGATACGGCGACTACTCGACCGATGTGGATGAGATCGTAAATAAGCTGTTGGATGATAATCCGGATGCCGAAGCCATTGTAAGTGCCAATGACGAAATGGCAATAAGTGCATACAGGGTATGCAAGCAGCGCGGGCTGGTGATCGGTAAGGATATCGCGATTACCGGTTATGACGATATAGAACTTGCCCAGCGTATGGACCCGCCCCTGACGACCGCCGAACAGGACGGACTTGATATGGGTTATAAGGCCCTTAAGCTTGCCGTATCCGTGTGCAGGGAACATAAGCCCAAGCAGATCATGCTCCCCGCCCGTTTTAAGCAGAGGGGATCATGCGGATGCGCTTATTACAGTTCCCACGGCCAGACACTTATGCTGGAGATACTGAAGATGCTTTCGGGCCCCGAAGATCATTCAAATATCGAGGCTGCATCAACCCTTGCGGCACAGTCATCTCTTCGAAGCATCAATACAGAAGAAACCACCGCCATGTGCAGGGAATACTATATAAGCTTCCTGGAACTTCTTCTTAAGATCCGTTCGGGTATCCTCACTGAAGATGACAGGCAGCACATAGGAGCCCAGGCATTGAAGCTGGTCCGCGAGCTGTTTGTGGCTGTTACCGAAGAATACCTCAATATCTCACGCTTCAGTGAGACCATGCATCAGGTAACGGAACAGATAATGGCATCTACAACAGAGAGAGAAGCCATGCTCCTTGAGAACCATGTCTTCGAGGTAACCGATACCTATATAGAATCGTTCGTTATGCATGAGAGTGCCGAGACCTACAACATACTCCAGCGCAAGAACTGGATGGCTCCGGCCATGATACAGAAGATGATAGAGAATGTCGGCAATGAGAAGAACTTCTACCGCCTGGCCATGGAACACATCAAGGGCCAGGGCGCCAAGAGTGCTTACCTGTACCTGATGAAGACACCCAAGCGTTATCCCCGCGGCAAGGTGTTTACCTGCCCCAAGGAGATGTATCTTGCCAGTGAATATGTTAACGGTGAGATAAAGTCATATGCTCCGGACAAGCGGCCCGTCATATCCATGAAGGACGGGATCGGGTCAAGATATCCCAAGACTCCCGGCCACCGCTATGTTGCCTTCATACTCTTCGCCGAAGAATATCAGTACGGTCTCATGCTGTGCGAAACCGACGCCGGATCCGTCGGGATCCTCTACGGTATCGGTCTTCAGATAAGCACTGCACAGGCCTACCTTCAGATGAGCAAAAAGGAGATGGAAGCCAAGAAGAAGCTTGAGGATACCCTCAAGATGCTCAAGGACAAGAACGAGATCCTTAACTTCATCTCAACGAACGACCAGCTGACCGGACTGTATAACAGAAGAGGCTTTATGGAACGGCTCATAACCGCCAATAAGGATAACATAGGCAAAAAGGCCGTCATCTTCTTCTCGGACCTTGATCACTTAAAGCAGATCAACGATCTCTTCGGACACGGTGAAGGCGACTATGCCCTTACCAACGCAGCCGAGATACTCAAGAAAACCTTCAGGCTTCCGGGCTTCTCCGGGCGTATCGGCGGTGATGAGTTCATATCGTTTATGGTACTGACCGGCAAGGAAAAGCCGGAGAAGATAATTAAAGAAATGAAGGATAAGTGCAAGGCTCTCAATGATGTAAGCTTTAAGCCCTTCTACGTTGAATTCTCGACAGGGTATGTTGAATTCACATGCTCTCCCGATGCATCGATAACCGAGCTTATCGGCAGGGCTGATGAGATACTCTATGAAGCCAAGAAGACGCGCCGGCAGATCATAGCGCGTACTCCCTGATATGTGCTGCTCCATGATATGTTTACAGGGTCACGCCATCCTTTAATATGGCAATATCCCTGTATCCGTTAATTTCCTGTTTTGTATTAAGTCCCGAAGCCGTGGACAGGACCAGTTCAAGAAGCCTGTCTGCGGCTTCTTCTATTGTTTCGCTGCCCCTTGCTATCATGCCTGCGTTAAAGTCTATCCAGTTGCCCTTGTTCTCATACAGTTCACTGTTCGAGGATATCTTCAGTGTGGGAACCGGAGCGCCGAAAGGTGTCCCCCTTCCCGTCGTAAAGAGGATCATATGAGCTCCGGCCGCTGTAAGGTCCGTAGTCGATACCATATCATTCCCGGGTCCTGACAGGAGCGTAAGTCCCTTGCACCTGACACCCTCGCCGTATTTAAGTATATCGACTATCGTGGAGCTTCCGCCCTTCTGTACGCATCCGCAGGATTTATCCTCAAGAGTCGTTATGCCTCCGGCCTTGTTGCCTGGGCTCGGATTCTCATACACCGTCTGGCCATGGTCAACAAAGTATTTCTTAAAGTCATTGACCATATCCACTGCCCTGTCAAATATCTCCCTGTCCCTGCATCTGTTAAAGAGAAGGGACTCGGCTCCGAACATCTCCGGCACCTCCGTAAGTATGGTTGAACCGCCCATTGATATGAGCTTATCGGAGAACCGTCCGACAGTAGGATTGGCTGTAATGCCCGACAGGCCGTCGGAACCTCCGCACTTAAGTCCTACTATGAGCTCTGATGCATCCGTCTCTGTCCGTTCAAAGGAACCTGCATACCTGCACAATTCTTCTAAAAGGGCCCTTCCTTCCTTCAGTTCATCCTCGGATTTCTGACAGGTCAGGAACTTAACCCGGTCACTGTCCAATTCCTTAAGCTCTTCCTTAAACTGGTCCATTGTGAGGTTCTCACACCCAAGTGAAAGGACCAGTACTCCTCCTGCATTCGGATGACGTACCAGAGCTGTCAAGATCTTTTTCGTTGTCTCATGATCGTCTCCGGTCTGTGAGCATCCGTACGGATGTGTGAAGGTATATATCCCGTCTACAGACCCGCTGACAAGATCCTGATTGTCCCTGACAAGGCTCTGGGCTATGGAGTTGACGCATCCCACGGTCGGGATTATCCATATCTCATTGCGGATACCTACCTTTCCGTCCCTTCTCCTGTACCCCATGAAGGTCCTCTTATCTGCGGGCGGCAGATCGTTAAAGGCAGGTTCATACGTATAACCTGCCTTCTCGGTAAGGGCAGTCCTTACATTGTGTGTATGGACAAAACTTCCCGCCTTTATGTCATCACTTGCAAGGCCTATCCTGTTACCGTACTTGATCACGGGACTGCCTGCACTGATGTCCTTTATTGCTATCTTATGCCCCCTGCCCACATCATCAAGGGCAACGACCGGGTCATACTCTCCCCTTATCGTCTCTCCCTTTTTTATATCGCGAAGGGCTACAACAACATTATCTTCAGAAGATATCCTAATCGTATCCAAGATCTTCCTCCTGATCTGTGTATCTTTAATTGATCTATTAAGCCTGTATCCTTCTCATGGCTTCATACATTCCGATATCCGCGATGAGCTCAAGGTCATCCCTTACCGCTTCCTTAAAGCCCGGAAGCTTCTTAAGGGAATCCCCCCACATCTTCTCATTATCCGTAATGGCTTCGGTAAGTTCCAAGAACCCTGCATCCTTAAGCCGCAAGAATTCCTCAAGGACCCATTCATCATCCTTTATAAGAAATCCCTGTCCGTCGCGCTCACCCTTAAGGGCTCCTTCTTCAAGAGCCCTGCCGCTGTGGTAGAAGCTTAAATAAGCTGCGAAGGAAAACGTAAGTACCCTCGGGAGTTCACCCTTCAGCTCATGGTATTCAAGCAGGGACGGCATTACCCTGGCCTTCCATTTCGCGGTTGAATTCAACGCGATCGACAGAAGCTCATGGTCTATAAAGGGGTTGGCGAACCTGTCAAAAACAGCTTCGGTAAAGTCCTCAAGCTCCTTCTTATCAAGTCCCTTAAGCACGGGGATTATCTCATCATAAAGGGCCTTCTTCATATATCCCCTTATGCAGTCATCCTCCATGCAGTCCCTTACTATATCCCTGCCGGCAAGATATGCCGCAAGAACCATTGATGTATGGGCACCGTTCAGTATCCTTACCTTGCGCTTCTTATATGCATCAACATTATCAACCACGCTCACGGCAAGGCCAGCCTTATCCGCCGGGAACTCATCCATTATGTTCTTCGGTCCTTCAATGATCCATGATGCAAATACCTCGCCTGCATCAAGAAGGTCATCCCTGTATCCGAGTTCTTCGCATATCGCCTCAGCCTCGCCCTTGGGATATCCCGGAACTATCCTGTCAACAAGCGTGGAGCAGAAGATATTCTCCTTCTTCGTCCATTTTGCAAAATCATCCGGAAGCTCCCAGAGCTTTATATATTTCTGTACGCAGGAAAAGAGTTCGTCCCCGTTCCTGTCTATCAGTTCACATGAAAGGATTATAAAACCCGGAAGGGCATTCTTATATCTCTCATAGAGAAACCTGGTAAGCTTGCCCGGAAAGCTTGATGCCGGTTCATCCGTAAACCTGCAGTCCGGATCGAATACAATGCCTGCCTCAGTCGTATTGCTGACGATGAACCTTAAGTCCTTGTTGGCTGCGCATTTCAAAAAGGCTTCATTATCCTCATATGGATTGATGCATCTTGAAACACAGGAGATGATCCTCTTCTCATCTACTCTCCTGCCCTTCTCCTGGCCCCGCAGCAGCAGCGTATACAGGCCTTCCTGACTGTTTATGGTATTCCAGTGTTTACCGGTACCCCTGGGTGTTACCAGAACTACCTTACCGTTAAATCCGGCCTTCTCGTTCATCACGTCGATAAAATGATCGGTAAAAGCCCGAAGGAAATTACCCTCGCCAAACTGGAGGACCCTCTCCGGTGCATCCTTTAACAGGTAGCCCTCGTAACCTATTTTCTTAAGTAAACCGTAACTTAATATGTCCATTCTCTACATAAGCTCCGTATTGGCAATATTATCCATATCATCGAAATCCTGGTTCTCGCCGACCATGCCCCAGATAAAGGTGTAGGCCCGCGTTCCGGCACCGGCATGTATGGACCAGCTGGGACTTATCACAGCCTGTTCATTGCGCACTATAAGGTGCCTTGTCTCCTGAGCTTCTCCCATGAAGTGGCATACATATGCATCAGCAGGAAGATCGAAATAGAGATATACCTCCATGCGCCTGTCATGTGTATGACATGGCATCGTGTTCCACACACTGCCCGGCTTAAGCTCGGTCATTCCCATCTCGAGCTGACAGGTCTCTACCTGGCCGGGAAGGATATACTTGTTGATCACCCTGTGGTTAGACTCTTCAAGGCTTCCCAGTTCCTTCTTGTTCTCATCCTTTATAATGACCACACCCTCTTCCGGCGTTCCTTCCCTCTTGATGAGGACCGTCGGATAGGTCATATGGGCAGGAGCCGAGTTGATATAGAACCTGGCGGGCTTACCCGGATCGACCGAGGCAAAGGAAATGTCCTTGGAACCCATTCCTATATACATTCCTTCCTTATACGCGACTTTATATTCCCTGCCGTCTATCGTGACCACCCCGTCGCCGCCTATATTTATCACACCCATTTCCCTGCGCTCAAGGAAATATGAAGCCCTCAGTTCACTGCCTGCCGTAAGTACGAGCTTATCCCGTACGGGAACCGCTGAACCGGTGATTATCCTGTCGATGTGGCTGTACACAAGCTTTATCTCATCCTCTTTAAAGAGATCGTCGATAAGGAATTCCTTCCTTAATCTTGCGGTATCATAATGCTTCTCATCAGCCGGTGAACATGCTGTTCTTATCTCCATATCTTTCCCTCCCTGTCCTGTTATGAACGTGTTTACTATCTCTGAACCCTGCCTGAGCCGTCTCCGCCTGCAAGCTTCCTGACTTCATCTACGGTAACCCTGTTAAAGTCAGCCTCAACGGTATGCTTAAGTGCCGAAGCGGCAACTGCGAACTCAATGGCATCCTGGGTTGAATACCCGCTTATCAGGGCATATATAAGGCCGCCGCCGAAGCTGTCTCCTCCGCCTACCCTGTCAACTATCCTTAAGTGATACTGCTTGGAGAAGCAGTAATCCTTGCCGTCGTAGAGCATGCCCTGCCAGTCATTGTCACTGGCTGATATCGATGTACGAAGGGTGATCGCTACCTTCTCAAAACCGAACTTCTCGGCAAGCTGTCTTGCAACCGACTTATAACCTTCATTGTTGAGCTTACCGCCGTAGATATCTGTTCCCTCTGCCTCGATACCGAATACATCCTTGGCATCCTCTTCATTGGATATGCACACATCCACATATTCGCACAGCTTCGTCATGGCTTCCCTTGCCTGGTCCCTTGTCCACAGCTTGCTCCTGTAATTAAGGTCGCAGCTTATCTTCACGCCATGAGCATGAGCAGCCTTGCATGCTTCTATGCATATCTCTACGAGATTCTCGCCAAGGGCGGGAGTTATTCCGGTGAAGTGGAACCACTCGGCCCCGTCAAATATCTTGTCCCAGTCAAAGTCAGAAGCTGAGGCTTCCTGTATTGCGGAGTGCTTTCTGTCATATATGCATACGCTTCCCCTCTGGGAAGCTCCCTTCTCCATATAGTAGATCCCTACCCTGTCTCCGCCTCTTACGATATAGCTTGTGTCAACGCCGAAATACCTTAAGCTGTTAACGGCAGCCTGACCTATCGCATGTGAGGGCAGCTTGGTAACAAATGCCGTATCCAGTCCGTAATTGGCCAGGGAAACGGACACATTGGCCTCGCCTCCGCCGAATGTAGCCTGAAGCTGGTCATTCTGCAGAAAACGGTAATACCCGTTTGGTGAAAGCCTTAACATTATCTCTCCGAAAGTTACTATCCTTCCCATTTTTCATCCTCCTGATCTGTTGGTTCTGTTTATTATTTCCTTACAAGGTGGATCGCAAATCCACCGAATTCGCCTTCAAGATAGATCACCTTGGTTCCCTTGTCATCCGATGATCTTGTTGATTCATCAAAGGTCGCACCGGCTCTTGACAGATGGTATATGGCCCTGTCCACATTCCATGTGGAGATGGCGATATGGCCATGGGTGCCCCTTCCCTTGCTCTTCATGATCTCGAATTCCTTACCGGCAAATATCGAGCTGTTGCCAGGCTTATAGTCAAGGTCAAAGAGTGTGCATAAAAGCCTTGCAGTCTTCTCGGCCTCCTGCTCATTCTCGCTGTTTATTCCTATATGACGGAGCTCAAGACCCAGCATATTCTTAACGGCCTTTTTGCATATGTCCGTTATATCGTCCCATTTGCAGGCTTCGATAAGATCCTTCTTTACCATCCATGTACCGCCGCATGCGAGTACCTGATGGAAGCCCAGATAGTCCGTAAGGTTCTCGGTATTCACGCCTCCTGTGGGCATCCACTTAAGTGACTTGTAAGGGCCTGCCAGTGCCTTAAGCTTGGCTACACCGCCATTCTGCTCCGCAGGGAAGAACTTGACCACATCAAGTCCCATCATCATTGCCTGCTCCATCTCACCGGCAGTAGCTGTTCCGGGAAGCATACATACTCCCTTGTCGAGAACGTATCTTGTCACTGCCGGATTGAAGCCGGGACTTACGATAAAGTTGACTCCGGCTTCTATCGCCCTGTCAGCCTGCTCCTTTGTAAGGACAGTTCCCGCACCCACTATCATCTCAGGAACTTCTCTTACTATCGACTTGATGGCCTCCTCGGCAGCTTCGGTCCTGAATGTAACTTCGGCAACCGGAAGTCCTCCCTTAACAAGTGCCCTTGCAAGATCGACCGCCTTGGATGCATCATCGATCGCGATAACGGGTACTATTCCGATATCATGTATCCTGTTAAGTAATTCTTTCAATTTATTTATTCTCCTTTAGCTGTAAATAATGTCAGATCCCGAAATATCTCTTGGCATTATAATATGATATTCCGCTGACTATCCTCTTAAGTGCCTCATCATCGTTCGGATATTCTCCGTTCTCTACCCAGCTGCCGATGAGGTTGCACATTATCCTCCTGAAATAGTCGTGCCTTGTATAGGATAAAAACGACCTTGAATCAGTGAGCATACCGATGAAGTTCCCGAGTACTCCCAGATTGGCAAGGGACTTCATCTGGTCCTCCATGCCTGACTTGGTATCGTTGAACCACCAGGCGGGACCATGCTGTATCTTGCCGGGAACTTCCGATGACTGGAAGCAGCCGATCAGGGTTCCTATCTGCTCGTTGTCTGCAGGATTAAGTGAGAATATGATGGTCTTGGGGAGCTCATCCGTCTTATCCAGTTCCGAAAGAAGAGCTGCCACACTGCCGCCGCAGGTATTCTGGGCTATCATATCAAATCCTGTATCCGGTCCCAGCTTCTTAAACAGCCTCTCGTTCATATTCCTAAGACATGAATAATGAAGCTCCATGGCTATCCCATGCTTATGATACTCTTTTCCAAGGGCTATAAGTATGGCTGTCTGATAACCTTCGGCTTCTTCCACGCCTACGGGTTCGCCCTTCATTGCCTTCCTGAATGCCTCGTCACATACCTCCATTGGAAGCTTCCTGAAAGGAACATAGTCAAGGCCGTGATCCGAAGCCACACATCCGTGTGATGCAAAAAACTCAAGCCTCTTTACCAGTGCGTCAATAACATCCGCAGTAGAATCAAGGCTCTCCTTGCCTACTGTCGCTGCAAGTTCTTTTATATATTCCCTGAATCCGGCCTTGGTTATGTTTATGGCCTTGTCCGGCCTGAAGGAAGGCCTTACCATAAAGTTAACGCTCTTATCGGCCGCGATCTTCTCATGCCATTCAAGGCTGTCAATGGGGTCATCGGTCGTTCCGACATAAGCAACATTACTCTGACTTATGAGTCCCCTTGCGCTCATCCCCGGATCGTTCTTAAGCTTATCGTTGCACTTATCCCATATCTTCTCGGCGTTGGCCGGACATAAGGGTTCATTTATATCAAAATACTTCTTAAGTTCAAGATTACACCAATGGTACATCGGATTGCCTATCGCAAGACTCAGCGTATCGGCAAATCCCTTAAACCTTGAAAGCTCATCGGTCCTCTCCGTTATAAGCTTCTCATCCATGCCGCCCGAACGCATAAGCCTCCACTTGTAGTGATCGCCGTAATAACCGCCCGCAGCCTGCTTACCGCCGAACCATACATCGCCAAGGCTGTCAAACCTTACATCCTCATATATCTCCCTCGGAGACAAATGGCAGTGGTAATCTATGATCGGAAGATCCTTGGCATAGTCATGAAAAAGATGCCTTGCGGTATCATTCCCCAGTATAAAATTGTCATCCATAAACTCTTTCATATTTCTTCCTACCTCTTATATTAAACCGTTATCATCTTTTGAACATTTCGGGATTGCGTCTTCTCAGATCCTCGATATCCTGTTCAAAATATCCAAGATGCTTTCTCATAAGCACCCTGTATCCCTCCATATCATCGTTCTCAATATTTCTTATAAGCTGTTCATGCGTTGCCAGGGTCCTGTCCTTGTTGGTGTTCTCCATATCTATAAGAAGCCTTATCCTGTTATAGTGAGCCATTGAATTGGCCACTATCGATGCTGCCAGCTTCTGCCCCGCAACGTAAAATGCTATCGCGTGAAATTCATTGTCGCATCTTAAGTATTCGAATGTCATATCAGGGTCGTTCATCTTGCCTGCAACGAGCTCCATCTTATGACAGTATTCCCGCATCTTCTCTATATCTTTTTGGGACACATGCTCGAACAGTCCGTTTATGACACCCATTTCAAGGGTCATTCTCACGAACCATTCCTGCTTGGCCCTGTCCTCGTCTATCCTTGATATCTCCGAGCCCACCTGGGGGTAGATATCAACCAGTGCCTCGGTCTCAAGCTTGACAAGGGCTTCTCTCGCAGGTGTCCTGCTCACATCGTATCTGTCGGCTATCTTGGCCGCAGATACAGGCTCCCCGGGCATCAGTACCAGAGTCATGATATCCCGCTTAAGCCTGTCATATGTCTGAATGTTAAGTGAATAACTCATACTATGCCTGCCCCTTCTTACTATCAAGCATCTTACTTACAAATTCATACAGCTCCTTACGGGTTCCCTTAAGCACACTGTTGCGTAATATATAGCCGGCCCCATCCTCCATATAGATAAGGAGGATGGTCGGCTTCTTTACGATTCTCAGCACTCCCTGCCAGTTTACAAACTGTTTTTGTCCGTTTGATATTACGGTCATCCCGGCCTGAGAGAAGGTCAACTCAATCTCCGGGCAGCCGTTCTTAAGGGAGGAATGTGCTCTCAAAAGAATCAGGGAGGGCTGGATCACCGTAAACAGCAGCAGAAACAGGATCATCACAGTTCTGAAGACATCGGAAGCCCCCTTCCACCTGCTTACTATCAGCACGATGGAGGCCACGATGCATATGATATTTACGACACCCATGTACGATGAATAAGCATAGTACATGGAGGCCTGCCACAGATCCGATATCTTTACACGGTATTTATAGCTGTATTGCATAAACGTCCTCTTAAAACATGATCGTTAATTACCCAAAAGGTTAGGCAGAAACATTGCAATTCCCGGAATAAAGGTAACCAGGAGCAGTGTGATTATCATACACAGATAGAAGGGAAGTGTAGCCTTTACAACCTTCTCCATCTTGCAATGTCCGACTGCCGATCCGATAAAGAGCACTGCACCTACGGGAGGAGTCAGAAGACCGATACCGCAGTTGAGCACCATTATTATACCGAACTGTACCGGTGTGATACCGATAGATGTTGCTATCGGAAGAAGGATAGGCGTAGCTATCAGGATGATGGGTGCCATATCCATGATACATCCGAGTACCAGAAGTATAAGGTCGATAAGGATCGCGATCACATACGGATTGGTCGACAGACCAAGGATCGCCTTGCTGGCCATATCCGGAACATGAAGCCTTGTAAGGCAGAATCCGAATATAGCTGATGTCGATATCAGGATAAGAACGATCGACAGTGTATCGATACACTTATCAAGTACCTTCCATACGCCCTTCCAGTTAAGGCCCTTATAGATAAATACCGAAACAATAAGGCTGTAGATTACTGCGATGGCTGCCGACTCGGTCGCGGTGAACACACCTGCAACGACACCTATAACGACTATGACTACGGCTGCCAGTGCCCAGAAGGATACGACAAACTGCTTGCCGAGTCTCTTTAATGAGAACTTGTCGCCCTTGGGATATTTGCGCTTCTTGGAGATTATATAAGATCCCACCATAAGAGATGCGGCAAGCAGGGCTCCCGGAATATAACCTGCAAGGAAGAGGGCTCCTACCGAAACACCGCCTGCACTCATCGCATATATTACCATGTTGTGGCTGGGCGGAACAAGAAGACCTTCACATGAAGATGTTATTGTAACTGCCGTTGAAAAGTCATCATCATAGCCCTGATCCACCATCATGGGGATAAGAATTGAACCGATCGATGCCGTATCTGCTGCTGCAGATCCCGAAATACCTCCGAAGAAGTAAGATGCAACGATGTTAACCATTGCCATTCCACCGGTCATCCATCCCACTATCGAGTCAGCCAGTGCTATAAGCTTCTCGGATATACCGCCGGTTCCCATTATGACGCCCATCGTAATAAAGAAAGGTACCGCCATCAGGGAGAACGAAGAAATACCCTTGACCATATACTGGCACATTGTTGCCAGGGACTGGCCCTGTACCAAAAGACACAGAACCGATGATATACCTACCGCATAAGCGATCGGGAAACGAAGCAGGACCATTAACAGGAAGCTTCCGAGCAATACGATTATAGCCAATGTCTGTGCACTCATTACTTATCACTCTCCTTTCCTGCCATTTCGGCTTCTTCTTCAGCTGCCTTCTTAAGTGCGGCAGCCACATCATCATCCTTATCCTCAACAGCTCCTGCCATATAATCGGTCTTAAGAACTATTGATTTGATATGTGCATAAAGTGTCTCAAGCTCAAAGAGGATCATGGCACCGCCGGCGATCGGGACAGGAAGATACATCCATATCCTTGATACCGAAGGCATCGATACATATGTACCCTTGGATCCTATTGTTGATGCATAGTTGGTACCGACAACGAGCATAACGGCCGCAAAGGCAAGAACCATAATGTCAGCCACAAGATCGAGTACCTTAAGCACCTTCTCGGGCAGATAACGGTCAAATGCCGTCATCCTTATATGTGCGCCTCTTCTTATCGCAAGCGCAGCTGATAACACGGCCATATATGACATAAGTGTCAATACGACCTCCTCACTCCACGAGGGATCGGGGATCGCGGGAATGTATCTTCCCAGAACCGCGAATGATGTGATCAGTATGTCGGCTATGAGCAACAGCTTACATATGACCAGAACTACCTTGTATACCCCGTCATACAAAGGCTTGATCTTATCAAGTTTTTCAAACATAATCTCTACCTTCTTTTAAAATCAGGGCACTGCAACAGGTGCAGTGCCCCTTTGTTAGTGTTTATTTACAACATTTCATTTATTAAGGTTCGTTATTCTTATTTAAGGTCAAGAAGCTGCTGATAGAGATCCTTGAGCTCGTCTGTGTTAACCTGCTCCTCGATAACCTTAGCTACAGCATCCTGCCAAGGCTTGATATCGGTTACTTCGATGACATTGCATCCTTCATCCTTAAGCTGCTGAAGAACTTCTGCTTCCTTGTCTGCAGATATCTCCTTACAGTACTCGCCTGCAAGCTTGCCTGCTTCCATCATTGCGTCCTGCTGAGCGGGAGTCATCTTATCCCATGCAGAATCGGTAATGATAACTTCGATAGCACCAAGTGTATGTCCGTCAAGGATTATGGTATTTGCAACCTCAGGGAATGCATTGGACTTGTAGTTGGCGATAGGCTGCTCAGCTGCATCAACAACGCCTGTCTGAAGTGCTGAGTAAAGCTCACCGAAAGCAACAACTGTAGGTGATGCGCCAAGGCCTTCAACAAGACCGTTCATAACAGGGTCATTGGAAACACGGATCTTCAGACCTGCAAGGTCCTCGATACCCTTTACATCCTTACCTGTAAAGAAATGACGGAAACCTTCCTCACCGTAGAAGAGACCGCGTACGCCTGCACCGTTCTTCTGAGGCTCCTCAAGGAATTCCTTAGCCAGATCGCTCTGTGCGAAATTCCAGAAGTGATCCCTGCTTACGAATGTGTAAGGAAGTGAAAGAAGGAGTGACTTCTCTCCGCCGTAGCTTGTAAGTGAGAATGCTGAGATACGTGAGATATCGCAGATACCGTTGTCAGCAAGCATACCATCAAGGATATCGTTCTCTGATCCGAGAACACCGCCTGCCTGAAGGTCGATCTCGATAGAACCGCCTGATAACCTCTCAACTTCTTCCTTAAACTTGGAATCGGTCATACCTACGATGGTGTCAAGAGGATTAACCTCTGCCATAACAAATGTAACCTTGGGATCGTTAGCAGCTGCTGCTTCGGGTTCTGCTGCTGCTTCTTCCTCAGCAGGTGCCTCTGCCTCTTCCTCAGCGGGAGCTTCCTCTTCAGCGGGAGCTTCCTCTGCGGGTGCCTCCTGTGCGGGCTCTGCAGCGGGTGCAGCAGGCTCTGCGCTCTGGAGACCGCAGGCACTGAGCATTGATGCGATCATCGTTGCTGCCAATACGATTGATAATACTTTCCTCTTCATAAAACATTCCTCCTATTATTTGAGAGTTATATCGTCCGTGCATTTCGGACTAACATGTTAATACAATACGACTATAACATGCTAGCATGTCAGATGTAAATATGTAATAATACACATAAAATCAACTGACATTTTAGTTAAAAATCACAGAGGTAAATATTTGACAAAATCCCGCGCGGCTGATTTATAATTTAAGTATCTATGTGTGACGGAAATGTCCACATTATCACAAGACTTTCAGGAGGATTAAGAAATGAGCGGTGTACTTGACAGCTTCAGTCTCAAAGGAAAAACAGCCTGGGTCACAGGTGCTTCTTACGGGCTCGGAATGGCCTATGCGAAGGCTCTTGCGGAAGCAGGTGCCACAGTGGTCTTTAACAGTTCCAATGAAGAAAGGGTAAACAAGGCAATAGAGGAATACAAGAGGGCCGGTTTTAATATATACGGTTCCGTATGTGATGTAACAAAAGAAGATGAAGTGAATGCATTTGTAAAGGATGTCGAAGAACGCTTCGGCACAATAGATATACTTATAAACAACGCTGGCATCATCAAGCGTATCCCCATGACGGAAATGTCACTTGATGAATGGAACAGGGTCATCGATATCGATCTTACCGGTCCCTTCATATGCTCCAAGGCCGTCATCCCCGCCATGATAAAGAAGGGCGGCGGCAAGATAATAAATGCCTGTTCAATGATGAGTGAATTCGGACGCGAGACCGTGTCGGCCTACGCCGCAGCAAAGGGCGGCCTTAAGATGCTCACCAGAAACATATGCTCCGAATACGGTCAGTATAACATACAGTGCAACGGTATAGGCCCCGGATACATCGCCACTCCCCAGACCGCTCCCCTGAGAAAGAAAGGTGAAGACGGTTCCATGAATCCCTTCGACCGCTTTATAAGGTCCAAGACCCCTGCTCAGCGCTGGGGATATGCGGATGAGCTCAAGGGACTGGCTGTCTTCTTATCATCGAGCGCATCTGATTTTATCAACGGCCAGATAATATATATCGACGGCGGTATAAGTGCCTATATAGGTCAGGATCCTGGGAACCTTGATGAATCCAAGCTTATCGAGATCAATGAGGATGAGATCACATTATGAAAAGGATAATCTACGTTCTTAATGACAGCAGACGAAGCTTCACATATGAAAGGATATCGGGCCTGTGCGAAGCGGTAAAGAAAGCATCTGAGCCTACCAATCTTTATATCTTCAGAAGTGCAGGCTTCTCGGGATACGATCCTTCACACAACTGTGGTGAATATAATATCTACAGGCTGCCTGATTTTGCCGACTATGACGGTATAATACTTGATATAAACAACGTTAATGTATCAAGCAAGAATGAATATGAGGCAAAAGGAACTTCCTATATCGTTGAAGCTGCCGCCTCATCGGGCAAGCCTGTCATATCCGTTGCCAACAGGATGGACGGCTTCTACTTTCTCGGTATAGACAACCGCAGGTCCATGACCTCTGTCGTATCCTTTCTCCATGACAGCTTCTATTTTACGGATTTCTGGTTTATCATGGGGCCTTCCGACAACTATGAGAACATCATGCGTACCGAAGCGATCAGGGCCTACTGTAAAGAGAACGGGATCCCTTCCGATATCCTTCGCTTCTATTCGGAGAGCTATGCCATTGACTGCGGCATACACGGATTTGAAAAGCTGTATTCGATAAACGGCGGGAAGCTTCCCCAGGCTATTGTCTGTGCCAACGATCCGATAGCGCTGGGGGTTCTTAGAACAGCATCCTCACGCGGGATAAAGATCCCGGGGGATGTTTACGTGACCGGCTTTGACAATCTTGATATTTCCGCATACCACTCTCCCAGCATTACCACCATAGACCAGCATCAGCCGGAGCTGGGGCAGAAATGCATGGATATCTTCGAACGTATATGGGCCGGCGAAGATGTCGACAAGATAAACTATATAAACACCACTCTGGTGGAGAGGGAGACGACAGGAGGACCCAAGCCTCCAGTAAACACCCTTAAGACCCGTGTGGCCGTCTCTGCAGAAAACGATATGTACACCGAGAAGTTCAACGACCGGATATGCACCATGCAGTACAAGATCCCTACCTGTAAGTCGATCGACGAGATATGCAGGGCTCTTGAACCATGTATTCCCGATATGAAATGCATGGGCATATGGCTGGCAATAGACAGGAAGCTCTCCGATCTTGACAGCCAGACAGAGATAGATCTTAAGACGGGCAGTATCAGGCTTAATGACTCCGCGCTTTTGTCGGAAGGGTATCCTGAGAGCATGGAGCTTGTATATGTATGGGACAAGAAAACGGGATCAAACTTTCCTCATGAAACCATAAGCAGCCTGTTTCCCACTTTCGATCATGCCAGGGGCGGGCGCAATTATATGTTCATTCCCCTTCATTTCATGGAATCCACCGTGGGATTCCTTGTGATCAGCAACGGTCTTAATCTTCTGCGTACCAGGAATATCGCGTCATTTGTAAACACGCTTACGATGGCCCTGCGTAATTTCTTTTCTTCGCAGAAGCTTGAATATGTCAATCATCTTCTCTCGGGTATTTCAATGAGGGATAACCTGACCGGCTTATGCAACAGGTTAGGATACCACCATCTCGCGGCTCGTCTTTTTGAAGATTTTGCCAGATCCATGAAAAAGCTTGGGATCATCTTCATAGACATGGACAGGATGAAATGGTTCAACGATACCTTCGGTCATGCATGCGGAGATGATGCGATAAGGAGCCTTGCCTTTTCGATCAGCAAGAATATATCCGAAGGATCCATCGCAGTCCGCTTCGGCGGCGACGAATTCCTAATCCTTACTCCCGTTAAGGAAGCAGCCGATGCCGAAATGCTCATCGGCCGGATAGAAGAGGCTCTCCCCTCGGAAGCCGGAATGTTAAAGCTTCCGGATGTTCCCGGAATAAGCGCAGGCTTCGTCATTACCGATCCTGCCGAAGGGAAGACTCTCAATGAATATGTCGAAGAGGCTGACAGGCTTATGTATGATATTAAAAAGGCCAAAAGATCCGCCTCTACTCAATCTTATCGATCCTGACCGCACATACCTTGTACTCCGGGATCCTTGCGAACTTATCAAGCGCGGCATTGGTAAGTGCATTGGCATTACCGTCCGGGAAATGGAAGGGCATCCAGGTCTCACGTACAGATACCTTGTCTCCCACCCTTGCGGTAGTGACAATGGCGCCGCGCCTTGATGATACCCTGATGAGTTCTCCGTCCCTTATACCCATCCTTCCGGCATCTTCCTTGTTCATCTCAATAAATGACCGGCCTTCCTTCTCCATAAGCCCGGGTGTCTTTCCGGTCATTGCCCTGGTGTTGTAATGGTACAGTATACGTCCCGTCATCAGTATGAAGGGGTATTCTTCATCGGGCAGCTCGGCACTCTCCGTATATCTTGCCGGATAGAACCACCCGAGGCCTCTTGCGAACTTACCCACATGCATTATCGGTGTACCCGGATGCTTTCTGTCCGTGCACGGCCACTGCAGTCCGTTTTTATCCCTGTCAAGCCTTCTGTGGCTGATCCCGGCAAAGCTCGGCGTGACGGAAGCTATCTCATCCATGATCTCATCCGGTGTCAGGTATGGCTGATCATACCCCATCCTGTTCATAAGATCGATAAAGATACTCGTATCGGCGCGCATTTCACCTTCAAGCCGCACGGCCTTCCTGACTCTCTGCACCCTTCGTTCCGTATTGGTAAAGGTTCCTTCCTTCTCGGCATAGCTGATCCCCGGAAGCACCACATCGGCAAGCGTAGCCGTCTCAGTCATGAAGAGGTCGTCCACTACAAGAAAGTCAAGACTCTTAAGGGCCTTCTTGACATGGTTCTGATCTGCATCGGTAACAACGGGATCCTCACCGAATATGAAGAGTCCCCTGATCTCCTTCCTTAAGGCCGCACCGAATACATCGGTCGCAAATACACCGGGCTTTTTGTTAAGAGTCACGCCCCATGCCTTTTCGAACTTATCCATAACGGCTTCATCGGTCACCTTCTGGTAGCCCGGGAAATGTCCCGGCATCGCACCCATGTCGCAGGCTCCCTGGACGTTGTTCTGTCCCCTTAAGGGATTCACCCCGCATCCGCTCCGTCCGATCTTGCCGACCATCATTGCAAGATTGCTCATGGACATAACGCCTTCGGTACCCGTAGAATGCTCGGTAACTCCGAGGCAGTAAATGATCGGAGCCTTGCCTGCACGGGCATACATAAGGGCAGCTTCCCTTAAATGGTCAGGATCTATATGACATATCTCACCCACCTTCTCGGGTGTATACTCCATTACTATTTCCTTGAGTTCCTCAAATCCTTCCGTACGGGTCTTGATGAATTCCTCATCGCAGAGTCCCTCATTTATGATGACGTTCATCATACCGTTCGCGAATGCGACATTGGTTCCCGGCTTAAGCTTAAGGTGTATATCAGCCTGCTTGGACAGCCCTATGTCACGCGGGTCGACCACAATGAGCCTTGTTCCGCGTGCAACCGCCTGCCTTATCTGCATTCCCACCACGGGATGGGCCTCCTCGGGATTGGAACCGACGAGCAGGATCACGTCAACATCCTCTGTTATGTCCGCTATCGGATTGGTCATGGCTCCCGAACCGAGCGTCATGGCAAGCCCGTGGACAGATGCCGAATGGCACACCCTGGCACAGTTGTCCACGTTATTGGTACCGAAAGCACAGCGTACCATCTTCTGAAGCATATAGATATCTTCATTGGTGGAACGAGAGCAGGCAAAGCCCGCAAGCGCATCGGGACCGTACTCGTTCTTGATATTAAGAAGCCTGCCCGCTATAAGGCTCATGGCCTCATCCCAGGATGCCTGCCTGAATTCACCTGTACTTCTATCCTTAATGAGAGGATGCTTAAGCCTCTCGGGAGAATGAACGAAATTAAAGGATCCAAACCGTCCCTTTACACACAGCATTCCCTTATTGGACGGTCCCGGGGCCGGTTCCGTATCCACTATCACATTGTCCTTGACGATAAGATAATACTGACAGCCCGTTGCACAGTGAGGACAGGTCGTGAGGACCTTCTCTATGCGGCCGGGCTGGTACTTCTTCTTGTTCTTGGCAACCAATGCACCCGTAGGACATGCCTGGGCGCAATTGCCGCATGACTCGCAATCCGTCTCCTTCCAGTCCGGACCGAAAGGCGCATCGATAAGGGTCCTTGTGCCCAGCTTGGCATTATGGAGAACCCCGTTGCCGGCAACCCTGCTGCAGGTGCTGACACATCTCTGGCAGTTGATGCACAGTTCCGGATAATAAGTAAGAAAGGGATTATCCTTTCTTGCGGGTATCCTTGCTTCATTGCCCTTATATACCGAGTCGGTTATCCCGTACTCATTGGAGAGGTCCTGCAGCTGGCAGCTTCCTGCCTTGGAACATGAAAAACACCTTACATCATGGTTGGCAAGAAGAAGGTTAAGAACCTGTTTCCTGCTCTTTATGACCCTGTCTGAACGGGTATTTACGACCATCCCGTCTTCTACCTTTGTATTGCAGGAGGTGACAAGGTGCTCCCTGC
The DNA here is from genome assembly GCA_024690425.1 of Lachnospiraceae bacterium. The sequence continues at coordinate 31,057 of JAILCT010000171.1, forward strand.
CCTCCACTTCTACCACGCACATCTTGCATGCACCTATCTCATTGACATCCTTAAGGTAGCAGAGAGTAGGAATGTTTACATCACAGATGCGGGCAGCTTCAAGGATCGTACTGGAATCATCAACATTCTGCCTGATACCGTCTATGGTAACACTTACCTTCATACCCTGCCTCCTTCCAGAACGCCGCACCCAAAATGATCACACCTTAGGCATTTGGAGCATTCCTGCATCGCCTCATCAAATGACATGCCGTTCTCCACGGGTTCAAAGCTCTTCTTGCGTTCCCTGGCTGACTTATCCGTAAGGTGGACACGACCTATGTGGGTCCTGTTATTCTCCCTCGGTACGGGATATTCTATGGTGTCCGGGATCTTGTGATGGTATCCCAGGAATTCATCGATATTGACTGCCGCAACCTTACCTGCTCCGATAGCCTTGATCACCGTTGCGGGTCCGAATACACAGTCACCTCCGGCAAAGATCTTATCGTATGATTTAAGCCTGGTTGTCTCCGTGATATTGAATGTCTTCCTCTTGGGATTTACATCATATTCCGCAAAGGGCGCGGAATATATATCCTGTCCTACCGCCATAAGGACTATGTCGCAGGGATGAACTCTCTTCTCCGTATTCGCTGCCCTGACCGTAGGCTTCCCGTCCCTGTGGACCGAAGTTATCTGGGGCTGCATCTTAAGGCCGGTCACATGATTGTTCTCGTCGACCTCAACCGAATCCGGAGCGTTAAGGGTCAGAAGTTCCACCCCTTCTTCTATGGCCCCCTGGATCTCCGACGGGAGCGCGGTCATATCAACCTGTCTTCTTCTGTATATCACGGTCACTTCGTCAGCATGACAGCGGATGGCACTCCGGCTTGCATCCATGGCGACATTACCGCCGCCGACCACTACTACCCTTTTGCCCGTGTAATCGGGGATATTCCCCCTGCCGATCTCGGCCAGTACTTCAACTGCGGAATACACTCCGTCAGCATGCGAACCTTCAACATCAACCGTCCTGCCCAGCTGGGCTCCGATCGATATATAAATGGCATCATAATCCACGGCAAGGTCTTCCATCGATATGTCCTCGGGAATGCTGACTCCGTACTTCACTTCTATATTGCCTGTTGACAGGATGGCAGTGATATCCTGATCAAGCCTGTCCTTGGGAAGCCTGTAGTTGGGTATGCCGTATCTCAACATCCCTCCAAGCTTCTCCCTTGCTTCGAACACAACGACCCTGTGGCCCATGAGCGACAGATAATATGCTGCGGTGAGTCCCGAAGGGCCTCCGCCGATAACTGCCACCCTCTTACCGGTCGTAACGTTACAGTCGGGAACCCTGACCTGGTCAGCGGCTATCTGGTCAACAGCGAATTTCTTAAGCCCCCTTATGTTTACGGGACTGTCCAGAAGGTCTCTCCTGCACTTTTCTTCACAGGGATGCTCGCATATGAAGGCACATGCAGTCGGAAACGGATTGTCAAGACGGATGCAGTTTATCGCATCCGCATATCTGTGTTCACCTATCAGGGCTATATAATTGGGAATGTCCACGTGAGCAGGGCAGTAAGAAACGCAGGGGATCTTCTGTCCCACCTCTGCCTGGCACCTGTGATCGTTTATATGACTTATGTATTCATCCCTGAACAGATCGATGCTCTCAAGCACCACATGGGCAGCCTCGTACCCTATGGCACAGTCGGCAGTGTCTTCGATCGTGTGGCACAGGTCCGTCATCGCTTCAAGCGTCTCCATGTCTGCCTTGCCGTCAACTATATCCCTCATCATGACCTCGACCTGATACAGGCCGTCACGGCAGGGTACGCACTTACCGCAGGTCTGGCTTCTGGCGCTCTGCAGGAATGAGAGCTGTACGGCTATCGGGCACACTCCGGGCGGGTTGCCCTTTACCCTCTTGACAAAACGATCGAGGAACTTCATCGTCTTCTCGTTCATTTCGTTCTTGTATATTACAGTCTTTTTGTACATGCCCTTACCCCGTTTATATGAAGTCCTCCCTCATGGGAGTGAATATGTCAAGAAGCTTAACCTCTGTGAGGCATTCGATACCGTGCATCACATTCGGTGCGACTATATAAGTATCTCCGGTATTAAGGACGACGTCCTCCTTACCCTCCTCCTTATACTTAAGCGAGCCTTCGATGATATAACCTATCTGCTCGTGGGGATGCTTGTGCATGGCTCCCACCGCACCCTTCTCGAACTTAAGCTCAACATTCATGATGTTGTCACTGTAGGCAAGTACCTTTCTCAATACTCCGCCGCCAAGATCCTTATACTCTTTTTCACTGTTTAACACATACATTGTCTGCTTCCTCCTTCTCCATGCGCCTTCAGTCCTTAAACAGGTCGCTCTTGTTTTTCCTGAGTACTTCTATATCGTTCTTGAAATAAGATATGTGCTTGTAAAGAAGTGTCCTGTAACTCTCCTTGTCTTTCTGTTCTATGCATTTGATGAGCTGGCTGTGTGTTGCAAGGGTCCTGTCCTTATTGGCGTTCTCCATATCTATCAGAAGACGTATCCTGTTATAGTGAGCCATTGAATTGGCGACAAGCTCTGCTGCCAGCTCCTGGCCTGCTGCCAGGAAAGCCACGGTATGGAATTCGTTGTCACACCTTAGGTATTCATAGATCATGCCGGGATCCGTCATCTTCTTCGACACGACCTTCATCTCCTCGTTCAGTTCCCGCATGGTCTCGATATCATCATCCGTGGCATGCTCAAAGAGTCCGTCCACAACGCCCATCTCCAGAGTCCTTCTAACAAACCACTCCTGTTCCGCCCTGTCTATATCTATTTTTGATATTACCGATGCCGACTGGGGATAGATATCCACCAGGGCCTCTCCTTCAAGCTTCACCAGGGCCTCCCTTGCAGGTGTCCGGCTGACATTGTATCTTTCGGCTATCTTGGCGGCTGATACGGGTTCTCCGGGCATAAGTGCCAGAGTCATGATGTCCCGCTTAAGCTTCTCATAGGTCTGCACATTTAATGAACTGTTCATCTTAGGCTCTCCTTCATCTTGTGTTAATAGCTTGCATACCGGCAACTGACATGTTATCATATGTTTTAAATATACCACACTGACATGTCAGCGGTAAAGATGGGATTTTGTACATAATGCAACTAACATTTTAGTGAAAGTTGACGATATCCCATTTTGTTTACAAAACTTCTTTTCATGTGCTATTTTGAATATGGAGTATTGTTTACAGGTAAATTACATGAGAAAGATCAAAATCTTTATTATACTTATATCCATAATGCTTTTTGCGGGGATCACCGGCTGCTCGGCGACTAAGGACGGCAAGGCTGATCCTTCTCCTGTCCTCAACCATTTTGAGCCTATAACGGATATAGAGGAAGGCCGCAGGAATATCTATCTTATCGTCAAGATCGTGGATTCCGGGTACTGGCAGGTGATCATAAACGGGGCCATGGATGCAGGCAGGGCCTACGGTGTAAATGTCTACTGCGGCGGGACCAGCATGGAAACGGACTGGAAAGGCCAACAGGTTCTCATAAACGAAGCTCTTGAGGCCAAGGCGGATGCCGTTATCCTTGCACCCGACGATTCTGTGGAACTTGCTTATGACATTGAACGTATCCATGATATGGGGATCCCCATCATACTAATTGATACGGCGGCCAACACCAACAGCTTTGATATCTGCTACATGACAGATAACCTTCTGGCAGGACAGAATGCAGCCCATGAGATGCTTGACCAGCTCCATGACGCGGGACATACGGATGAGCAGGCATTAAATGTAGGTATCATGGTCGGGCAGTCGACTTCACAGACCATAAACGAACGTCTGGCGGGTTTCTTCCAGTACTGGACCAAAAACGCTCCCGATAACTGGACCATCTCCACTGATATCATGAACTGCAACGGAAATATCGATCTGGGCGGAGAAATGGCAAGGGACTTTCTTAAGAACAATCCCGATACCGCCGGTCTTTATGCAACCAACAACGGCCCTACAAGGGCCCTGTGCCAGACAGTGGCCGAAACCGGCAGGTCAGATGTTGTTGTGGTCGGTTTCGATTTTTCAGATGAGATGAAGTCTCTGATAGAGTCCCCCGATTTTCGGGCCTCAACAATGCTTCAGAGGCAGTACGATATGAGTTATAAAGGGGTTATGACAGCGCTTGACCTCCTCAATCATAAGCAGCCGGACATCAAGTTCGAGGATACCGGGATCGTAACGGTAAACAGCGATACCCTGACGGATCCGGATGTTGTAGAAGTGCTTAAGCACAATTAGAAGCAGGTGCAATGAATCTTAGAAAGAAAAAAGATCAGTATGAACTTAACTTAATAAAGGGGGGAAGCTCATTTTACCTGACACTGGTCATATGTCTTATCGTCTTTTTCGGCGCTATCGCCATGCTGATCAGCGCCTTCGATAACCTTATCTCGAGGCATGACCAGCAGCTTTCGGGCGAGATCTGTACCATTATGTCGGAGAAGATGAACGCCTCGATAGAATTCATGACCGAATCGGCCAAGAGCATGACTTCCGTTCTGTCAGCCCAGGAGATCGATTCCCTGGACGATATATACTCTACCCTTAAAGCCTATAAAAAAGGCGAATATCTGAGTATAGGATTCGTAGACAGTTCCGGCGAAATATTTGCCACCGATGAGGAAAAAGAGGAATTCGAGAAATGGAAGCTGATGAATACAGCGGTCCATGCCAATCCGGTATCCATGTCGGCCCCCTATCGTTCATCCGTATACGGGCAGCCGGTCATAACAATGTTCGCCGACTTCGAATACGGCAGTTACAGTCGTCACGGTTATATGTTCATAACCTACCTGCTCAAGGACCTTCAGGAGATAGCCGTTACGGAATCCCTTGGGGATGATGTTGAGATATGGCTTATGGATGCAGAATCTGCCAACATCATCCAGTGTGCCGGAAGCGATGAACATTCGCTGGGAAGCTGGACAAACGCGTATCTGTCAATGCAGACCATCGACAAGGCCGATGTACCCACATACAGTGCCTGGCTTGATTCTGTCCGCCAGCTCAATGATAATATCGGAATAAGCTACTCAATAAACGATGTTTACTACTCGCAGTACTGTTCGAAGATAAACAGCATGCCCGGCTGGTATGTTGTCGTTCGTATTCCCAGCAATACCCTTTCGGCCACAATGAACACATTCAGGAACTACGTACTTGTCTTCCTGGCCGTTCTTCTTATAGTGGTCATCGTGCTCATTGCCAATATGTACAGGCTTAACAAGCGCGAGAGCAAGATGCTGACCAGCCTGTCGATCCACGATCCCCTGACGGGAGCACTTAACAGAAGAGCCTTTGATCTTGCCGCCGAACAGCTGTTGTCCCGCGGCCGTGATCATGCCCTTATCTTTTTTGACATAGACTATTTCAAGCAGGTGAATGACCGGTTCGGGCATGATGCCGGCGACAGGCTTCTTGTGTCATTCTCCGAGTCCCTTAAGAACAATTTCTCCAAGAGCGGCATCATATCGCGATTCGGCGGGGATGAGTTTGTCGTACTGACGGAAATGAATGATCAGGAAGTCATTAACGGGCTTCTCAAAAAGACGACGGAAGAAGTTCACTCGTTTGATCTGAATGATAGGGATAAGGACGATCGTGAATTCATCATAAGCTTTTCGGCCGGAGCAGCACGCTACCCCGCAGACGCCGACAACCTGTCCGCCCTTAAAAAATGTGCGGATACCGCCCTCTATGAGACCAAGGAGAGGGGAAGGAACGGTTATCTGTGGTTCACGGATGTATTCTCCGGTACCGAATCGGAAGAGATCATTACCGTGACCGACGTTATTGACGAGGATACCAAAGTAAGTGAGCCTTCCGCGGAAGCACCTGCAGGCCCTGATCCCTTACATGCCGGCGAAGTCAAGGAACCTGCGAAGAAGGTCGTGCGCAAGGTCATAAGAAGAAAGATCGTCAAGAAAGTCGTCAAGCGTTCATAGTGCATATCTTCCGGGACTCATCGGCAGTCCTTCGGAATTATATATGAGCGCTCCCGAATTGCTCTGGCTGTAGCAGTACAGTATCTCCTTTACGGAATGCTCAAGACCCTTCACATTGAGTACAAGCTTATCCTTCATCACCCTCACATCCGCAGGCAGCTTATTTCCCATATCATCAACGATGAACATATCGGTGACCTTACCGTCCTGCCCTTTACCGTTGGCAGCTTTTGCACTGAGGCCTTCTGCAGTATCAGTCATGCTGAGGGTTATCTCGGCATTGTCTTCCTTCTTAACGCACATGAACTTCTTTATGGAAGGTCCATGGCATATGACATCCATCCCGCACGCATAACGGGCCGCAAGCAAGGCAAGCCGCTTACCCATGTCCCTTTTGTTCTGCGGATGAAGGTCGTTATCCTCTCCCAGATCGATGGACACGATGTTGTCGCATCCCTTCCTGCCTATAGTCATGGTCCTTAATACTTCTCTCATATCCGTCCAGGCCGGGGAATCGGGATTGTTGTCTATTGTAAAGTTGGGAAGCTGCACAACATGGAATAGCAGATCATCATCAGAAAAGGCTTCCCTGTATCCGCTCACCATACGGTCAAAGAGAACGGCATATTCATCCGAGGTCTCACAGTCGGATTCTCCCTGGTACCAGTTGACACCCCTTATGGTATATCGCGTGCATGGAGCCGTCATGGCGTTATATAGGCCCACAGGCTTCCAGCTTACAAAATCCTGCCTCGGAGCTTCCGATCGGGCCTTCGCCCCTATCCTGTACTTCCACTCACCGCTTAAGTCTATGGTGACGTCATCTGTGAATATCTTATACTCCTTACCGGGCGTGAACCTGGCTCCGCTCACCTTCCCGGGCATGAATTCAAGGTAGTATTCGGCCTTGAGCCTTACGGTTATATTATTGCTGCCTTCCTTGAGCACCCCGGCAGGTATCGTATATTTTCTGGGAGGATACTGGTAATCCGTTGTCCCGATGAGCACACCGTTTATATAGGTCTTATCGCTGTCAACAAGAGTCCCAAGCCACAGCTTGGCTTCCTTACCCGCAAGAGACGCGGGTACCTCAAATGACTTCCTGAAATATATGCATCCAAGAAGGTTCCCGATCCCGGTATCCCTTAAAAATCCCGGAAGCTCTATCCTCTCCCATTCATCATCGTTAATATCCGGACCTTCCCAGTGTTCCTTAAGTCCTGCGTCTATACCGTCAAGTTCTTCATGCCAGCCTTCGGGCCTGTCGATGTTGGCCTTAAGGACCGATTCCCTGAAGGCATCATCCGCGTACTTATCTGTAAGGGCGAGCTTGTCATCATATCCCTTCAGCATTTCACGGCTCATCCAGCAGTGGATCAGTGACCCTCCCAGGCTTGCGTCTATAAACCCTACGGGGATCCCGGTCATCCTGTTGAGTTCCCTTGCAAAGTAATAACCGAGAGCTGAAAACCCCAGTATATTATCCGGAGCCGGTTTCTTCCATTCTCCGGTTTTTGTATCGTTAAGAGGAGCGGAAAAATCAAAATCCTCCGCGATCTTAAATGTCTTTATTTCGGGACAGTTACAGTTCCTGATATCTTCAGGGAACATGTCCTTCACCCGTTCCATCGGAAGCTCCATATTGGACTGTCCGGAGCACAGCCACACCTCTCCGATGTAAATGTCACCGATCATTACGGACTCGCCGGCATCATCTTCTATCTTCATGGAATAAGGACCGCCGTAAGGAGCCTTGTCAAGCCACGCTTCAAAGCAGCCTTCCTTATCGGTCACGGCACTGTAATCCTTATCAAGGAATGATACGGTCACCTTCCGTTCCGGCTTATCATTTCCCCATATATGTATATCCTTATCTCTCTGTAATACCATCCCGTCGCTTATAAGCCTGGGCATTCTAAGATCTGTCATATTTCCTCCTTGGATCGCTCTTGCAATGCCCTATTAAGATAGCATAATTCACAGGCTTTATCAAATGTTGAAGCAGGATGATAATAGATGTAAAATAGTAAATGGGTTTACATTGTATTTCATACCTTTTATCAGGGTATGGAAAGGAGAAGGCTTATGCAGAAATACGTTTTGGCAATGGATGCCGGAACTACCAGTAACCGCGCCATTCTGTTCAATGAGCGGGGTGCGATATGCTCAGTCGCGCAGAAGGAATTCACACAGATCTTTCCCCGGCCCGGATGGGTTGAGCACAATGCCGCCGAAATATGGTCAACACAGCTTGGCGTGTGCGTCGAGGCGATGAGCAAGATCGGTGCGACACATGAACAGATAGCCGCGATAGGGATCACCAACCAGCGCGAGACTGTTATCGTATGGGATAAGAATACGGGTGATCCTGTCTACAATGCCATTGTATGGCAGTGCCGCAGGACCAGTGAGTTCTGCGATTCCCTCGTTGCAAGGGGACTGACTGATACATTTCGCCAAAAGACAGGTCTTATCATTGATGCATATTTTTCAGCGACCAAGCTTAACTGGATACTTGAAAACGTGGAAGGAGCAAGGGAAAGAGCAGAAAGGGGAGAGCTTCTGTTCGGAACGGTAGAGACCTGGCTTATCTGGAAGCTGACAAAGGGCAGGGTCCATATCACGGATTATTCCAATGCCAGCCGTACCATGCTCTTCAATATCAATACACTTACCTGGGACGATGATATCCTAAGAGAGCTTAACATCCCTAAATGCATGCTGCCCACGCCTCTGCCCAACAGCATGGTCTACGGAGAAACCGATGAGTCCTTTTTCGGAGGGCCCATACCCATTTCCGGTGCCGCGGGTGACCAGCAGGCTGCCCTTTTCGGCCAGACATGCTTTACGAAGGGAGAAGCCAAGAACACTTACGGGACCGGCTGCTTTCTCCTTATGAACACCGGGGACCGTCCCATATATTCCAAGAACGGACTGGTTACAACAATAGCCTGGGGGATCGGTGACAAGATAAGCTATGCCCTTGAAGGCTCCATATTTGTTGCCGGTGCCGCAATACAATGGTTAAGGGATGAAATGCGCCTTATCGACTCGGCTGCCGATTCGGATTATATGGCAAGAAAGGTTCCCGATACCAACGGCTGCTACGTTGTTCCCGCCTTCACGGGCCTTGGGGCTCCGTATTGGGACCAGTATGCAAGAGGTGCGATAGTCGGCCTTACAAGAGGCGTAAACAAATACCACATCATACGGGCAACACTTGAATCCATAGCCTATTCCACCTGTGAAGTCATAAAGGCGATGGAATCCGATTCGGGCATACCCATGACCTCACTTAATGTAGACGGCGGAGCGAGTGCCAATGATTTTCTCATGCAGGTCCAGGCCGATATCGCAGGTGCACCCGTACTGCGTCCTGCCTGTGTCGAGACGACTGCCATGGGAGCCGCTTATCTTGCAGGTCTTGCGGTAGGTTACTGGAAGGACAGGGATGATGTCCTTTCAAACCGAAAGATCGACAGAACCTTTATGCCGGGAATATCACAGCAGGAAAGGGCCGAGCGGTTAAGCGGCTGGAAGAAGGCCGTAAAGCGTTCGTTCGACTGGGCCAGGGATGAGGAGGAACCATTATGCGAAGCATGAATCAGAATGATTATGACGTTATAATTATCGGGGCCGGCGTGACCGGCTCGGCAATAGCAAGGGAATTATCCCGGTATAAGCTGCGTACTGCTGTCCTTGATAAGAATTCGGATATAGGGGAAGGAACTTCCAAGGCCAACTCCGGTATCGTACATGCAGGCTTTGATGCAAAGCCAGGTACCCTTAAGGCAAGGTTGAATGTGGAAGGCTCCAGGATGATGCCCGAACTTGCCAGGACTCTGGGGATCCCCTTCATGAGGAACGGATCCATGGTCGTTGCCTTAAGCGATGACGACATACCCCACATGAAGGAACTGTATGAACGCGGTATTGAAAACGGAGTAGAGGATCTTAAGATACTGTCGCGGGAAGAAGCTCTCAGCATGGAACCCAACCTGTCGGATGATGTAAGGGGAGCCCTCTTCGCTCCCACCGGCGGGATCGTATGTCCCTTCCGTCTAACGAGTGCCATGGCTGAATCCGCCTGCGTAAACGGGGTCGAATTCATGCTCCTGACAGAAGTTCTCGATATCAAGAGGATCGCGGACGGATACAGGATAGATGCAGTAAAATACGATGAGTTCGATGAGGCTAAGGATGAGCGGGTCAGCTATACCGCGACATGCGTTGTAAATGCGGCCGGTGTCTATGCCGATGTATTCCATAATATGATGAGTGATGACACCCTTACGATAACACCGAGGAAGGGGGAATACTGCCTGCTCGATGTCACGGCAGGTCATCATGTCGGAAGGACCATATTCAGGATGCCCTCCGCACTCGGCAAGGGGATACTGGTATCTCCTACGATACATGGTAATCTTCTCGTCGGTCCCACCGCAACTGACATAGATGATAAGGAAGGCAGCTGCACCACGGGAGAAGGCCTCAAAATACTGAACACACCCGGTGTATCGGCTGTAAAGGATCTTCCGATGAATGAAGTGATCACATCCTTCGCGGGCCTTAGGCCTCATGGTGATAAGGGTGATTTTGTCATAGGGGAAGTCGATGGTGCTCCGGGCTTCATTGACGCCGCCGCCATAGAATCCCCCGGCCTTACGGCATCTCCCGCCATCGGCGTCATGGTGGCAGGGATCATAAGGGATAAGCTCAAGCCCGATATCAACGATGACTTCAGCAATGACCTTGAGCCCTTCACATACATGAAGCTGCTCTCTCCCGAAGAGCAGAAGAAGCTTATTGAGAATGATCCCGCATACGGAAACATCATATGCAGGTGCGCATCGGTGTCGGAGGGCGAGATACTCGAGACCATAAGAAGGCCTCTCGGTGCCAGGACCCTTGACGGTGTCAAAAGACGTACCGGTGCCAACATGGGGCGGTGCCAGGGCGGCTTCTGTTACCCCAAGGTTATGGAGATATTAAACAGGGAGCTGGGTATACCCATGGAGAAGATCACCAAAAAGGGACGCGGATCGGAAATACTCAGCGGTGATATCAGGAAGGCGTAAAGAGGGGGAAGATGTATGCATAACAAACTGTATGATGCGATCATAGTGGGCGGAGGCCCCGCAGGCCTTGCTGCCGCCCTGTCGCTTAAGGAAAACGGGATAAACGAAATACTGATACTTGAAAGGGACCGGGAACTGGGGGGCATCCTTAACCAGTGCATCCACAACGGTTTCGGTCTGCACACCTTTGACGAGGAACTGACAGGGCCCGAGTATGCAGCCCGCTATATAAAGATGGCAGACGATGCGGGAATACCCCGTCAGTTAAATACAATGGTCATGGACATAAAGCCCTGCGTGGAGAACGACACCGTCGTAAAGGTCGTAACGGCAATGAGCTCCGAATACGGCATGCAGATGCTCAGATGCAAGTCCGTGATCCTGGCCATGGGCTGCCGCGAGAAGGCCAGGGGCGCCCTGAATATACCGGGCTTTCGTCCCGCAGGCATTTATTCTGCCGGTACCGCACAGAAATTCGTAAACATCGACGGATTTATGCCGGGCCGTGAAGTCGTTATTTTGGGATCGGGCGACATAGGCCTCATAATGGCAAGACGCATGACCTTAGAAGGAGCAAAAGTCAAGCTTGTAGCGGAGATCATGCCCTATTCCGGCGGCCTTAAGAGAAACATAGTCCAGTGTCTTGATGACTATGGCATACCGCTTAAGCTCTCCCACACCGTGGTAAGGATAAACGGACAAAAGCGGGTTGAATCCGTAGTCATAGCAAAGGTCGATGAGAACTTAAAGCCCATACCCGGAACAGAGGAAGAGATAAAATGCGATACCCTGCTCCTGTCCGTGGGACTGATCCCTGAAAATGAGCTCTCAAGGAACATGGGACTTAAAATGTCACCGGCAACAAGGGGGGCTGTCGTTGATGATAACCTGCAGACAAGCTGTCCGGGTGTTTTTGCCTGCGGTAATGTCCTTCATGTGCATGACCTTGCGGATAATGTGTCAAAGGAAGCGGTCCTTGCCGGCAAGCATTCCGCAGACTATATAAAGGGATTTGGCAGCACGGGAACATCCCTTGTCAATTCTCCGGATCCCGACAGTCCGCTCATGAAGAAATTCGCTGCAAGAAACACCACGAGAAACGGCGTGAATCCTAATGAGATAACAACCAACGATGACGGCAGCCTTACCTATACCCTGCCATGCATCACATGTCCTGCCGGCTGTACGGTAAAAGTCACTGTCAGGGACGGAAATATCTTAAAAGTCACGGGCAACTCATGTGAGCGCGGTGAAGCCTATGCTAAGAATGAAGTAACGGCCCCCGTAAGGATCGTCACATCAAGTGTAAAGGTCAGCGGAGGCGATAAAGCTGTCCTGTCCGTAAAGGCCGCCGCTCCCGTTCCAAAGGGCAAGATAAAGGAAGTAATGGATGCCATGACAGGGATAAAAGTCAGCGCACCCGTATCCGTCGGTGACACTGTGGCCGAAAATGTGGCCGGTACCGGAACGGATCTTATAGCTACCGCTGATCTGCATCTTCTGGGCTGATATCACAGCCAGCTCATCTATATCTTGCGCATTTTAAGATAATGATGTACAATATGTGGGCACGACAAATCAATATAAGAAGGAGGCGATACAATGTCTAAGTTATCAAAGATACTTGTTATCACCGCTGCTCTTACGGTTTTAAGCGCAATACCCGTAATGGCAGATGAAGTTACGGATCCTGCTAAGGTGATCACCGAGGCTCAGTTCGATAAGATGATCGCAGACCACCAGCAGGTAGTTGCCAGGCAGCTTAACGCAGTGACATCATCAATGGCTGACAAGAATGCTGCTGCCCAGCATGCAGCCACTGTTATGAACCAGCTTCAGCGTTACAACAGGGCGGAGGCAGACAACTATATCAATTACCTTAACAAGGTAGTTATCAACCTGAAGGAAACCGAGCGTATCAAGAAGGAAGTTGTAGATAATTACACGAACCTCTCCAAGGTTAACCCTACATACGCAGCAATGGTACCTCAGGCAATGGTTGATTACAATGCCGCTGTTGCCGCAAGAATGCAGGCTGAGGCCAATGTTGCCAAGGCAGTCGCTGATTTCAAGGTAATGTTTCCGTGATGAGCAGATGAGCCGGGATCTCCCGGCTCTTTTTTTTTCTTATTTTTCCCAAATCCTATCCCCTTTTTGCTATAATAGGGTAATACGGAGGTGAATTGATATGGATGGTGTAATTTTCCTGTTTGATCTTGCGATCCTGCTGTTTGCTGCCAAGATGTTAGGGCTCCTGGCAAGAAAGATCGGAGCACCCGAGGTTGTCGGTGAGATAATGGCAGGTCTTATACTCGGCCCTGCCGTATTCAATCTCGTTCAGGATACCGATTTCCTGTCCAAGATGGCCGAGATCGGTGTCATAATGCTCATGTTCGGAGCTGGCCTTGGGACCGATGTCAAGGAACTTAAGAAGACAGGATTTAAGGCGACGCTTATAGCCTGCGCCGGAGTAGCCGTCCCCATGGTTCTTGGCACCCTTCTGTTTATGGCCTTTTACGGATTCGGCCTTCCCGGCTCCGACCAGTTCATGAAAGGGCTCTTCATAGGGACCATCATGTCCGCGACTTCCGTAAGCATCACGGTTGCGGCACTTAAGGAACTGGGCAGGCTCAATGATACCGTCGGTACCACGATCACCTCTGCGGCGATAATAGATGATGTTATCGGTATCGTTGTTCTCACCCTTGTGATCAGCATGAGCGGATCCGGCTCTGCATCAGGGATCGGTACGGTGATCATCAAGGTTGTTCTGTTCTTTGTCATAGCGATCGTTTCGGGCTACCTGATCTATAAGGGAATGGTATGGCTTGATACCAATCATCCCCATTCAAGAAGGGTTCCCATAATCAGCCTGTGCTACTGTTTCCTGCTTGGTTACATAGCCGAGCAGTTCTTCGGGATAGCAGACATCACAGGTGCATATGTTGCAGGTGTCATCCTCTGCAACCTGAGCGACCGGGAATACATTGAGAGCAAGGTGGATGTAAGCTCCTATATGGTTTTTGCTCCCCTCTTCTTCGCCGGTATAGGTCTTAAGACCAGCATAAGCTCAATGAACGGCCTGCTGCTGTTGTTCAGCATATGTTTCGTGGCGGTGGCACTTATTGCCAAGATCATAGGCTGCGGCTTATGTTCATTTATAGTCGGATTCAGGGGGAAGGATCCGCTCAAGATAGGAACAGGCATGATGGCAAGAGGCGAAGTGGCCCTTATAACGGCCCAGAAGGGGCTCGCTGCGGGGCTTCTTACATCGGATTACTTTACAGCGGTCATCCTGCTTATCCTTGCAAGCTCCATAGTAACTCCTGTCCTTCTTAAGAAGATATACGCAAGTGAGCAGGCGTCCGCGCTTGAAAAACAGATCGTGGAACAGGTGGGAGAACAGATCGAAGAACATAACTGATCATATTAATTCATTTAACAAAAGGAGGTATTCTTATCATGTTTAAGAGGATTTTTGAGATTTCGGGCAATGTTGCCATCGTTACCGGATGCTCGTCGGGACTTGGCGTACAGATGGCCCACGCACTTGCCAACCAGGGCTGCAAGATTGTTGCGATAGCCCGCAGGATGGATATGCTCGAACAGGTATGTAAGGAAATATCCGATGAACACGGTGTTGAGACCATGCCCATACGCTGCGATATAACCAAGACCGACGAAATAGAAGCGACCGTCAAGCAGGTCATGGACAGGTTCGGCCGGGTTGACATCCTTGTCAACAACGCGGGAACCGGTGCGGTGGATCATGCGGAGAACATAACAGATGAACAGTTCCAGAAGGAATTCGATGTAGATCTCTTCGGTACGTTTAAGTTCGCCCGTGCCGTTGCCAACCAGGCCATGATCCCGGCACAGTACGGACGCATAATAAACATCGCATCAATGTACGGCCTTGTAGGGAACAAGGTTGCAGGTTCGGCTCCCTACCATGCTGCCAAGGGCGGTGTCGTAAACCTTACAAGAGCACTTGCGGCCGAATGGGGCAAATACAAGATCACTGTCAACTCGATCTGTCCCGGTTATTTCTATACACCTCTTACCACAGAGACATTGAACAGTGATTTCTTCCAGCAGAACGCCAAGACGATGATCCCTCTTGAGCGTTACGGCAATGAAGGAGAACTCGATACCGCAGTTGTATTCCTTGCTTCACCCAATTCTTCATATGTGACCGGAATAGCCCTTCCGGTGGATGGCGGATATACCTGCATGTAATAAATGACCGACATGCCGGATGACTGATTTCCGGATGACTGATTTCCGGACGACTGATACCAAAGGACAGCTGGCAGCATGAAAAAATGGAAAACCTGGAAAATAGCTATATTTATTGCCATATGTGTATGCTTAAACGTAGGCGGTAAGCTTCTGGCCGTGTGGCTGGAACTGCCACTGTGGGCCGATTCCTTCGGCACCGCCCTGTGTGCATACATAGCCGGTCCTGTATGCGGTGCTATGGTAGGATTAACATCGAACCTTGCCTATTGCGTTATCTATCGTCTGTCGGCAGTGTATTCCCTTACCAATATAGTACTGGGCATTATAATAGGGATCGCAGCAAGGAAGAATGCCTTCGAGCGCTTCTACGGTTTTATGACGACCGCCACTCTTGCGATGCTCACATCCCTTATCGTATCTGTCCCGATAGATGTACTGTTAGATAACGGTTATTGCGGCAACAAATGGGGAAACGGTATCATAGAATACCTTCTTGATAGGGAATGGCCCCATATCCTGTGTACGGTTTTCGGACAGTTTGCCATAGAATTCACCGATAAGGTGCTTACGATAGCAGCCGTATATCTGGTCATCAAGTTAAGGCGCTGGCGCCACAGAAGAAGAGACATAGCCCTGCGGCAGGGAGGCGGTGCAGGCGCAGGTACGGCTGCCCTTACACTTCTTCTGTCTATTGGCCTTTTATCCGCCATGTCGGTACCCGTTAAGGCCGATACAGGCCGGCAGCTGGAGACGCCCGATTATAATGATTATGTGCAGAGTATTTACAGCAGCAACAACGGCCTTCCATGCGGCGAGGCCAATGACATAGCGCAGACCAATGACGGTGTCCTGTGGATTGGGACATACGCCGGCCTGTATCGCTACAACGGACGTGAATTCCGTTGGGTGGATGATTATGAATCCGTCAAAAACGTGAACTGTCTGTATGTTGATGAAGAAGGCCGTATGTGGATCGGAACCAACGACAACGGCCTGTCGATCATGATCAGGGAGAAGATAGTAAACGTCCTGGACCAGTCAAGCGGCCTTCCGTCCAATTCCGTGCGGTGCATAACCAGGGCATCGGACGGATATTACTATATCGGTACTACCGGCAACATGCAGATCATTATAATGAACAACGGACTTAAGGCCACCAACACACTTAAGGAAGTGAACTACGCAGACAGCATATCCGCCGATCAGAACGGACATGTTGCAACGATAACCTCGGACGGACAGCTCTTTCTTCTTAAGGGTGGACAGATACTGGATTCCATGCGTCTGTCGGATGATCAGGAAGTGTTCAACTGCTGCACCTTTGATCCCGAAGGAACGCTTATGGTAGGCTCTTCAACCAATAATATCTACAGCTTTGATGTATCGGATGACAGTCTTGATCGCATCAATGTAATGCCATGCAAAAACATCACCGCCATAAACAATCTTAACTACTTAAGCGACGGAACCCTGTTCATTTCATCCGACAGCGGTATCGCCTACATTGACAGGGGCGGATACAACCTGCTCAATACAAACGAATTCAACAATTCAATCGACAATATGCTCTATGATTATCAGGGGAATCTATGGTTCACTTCCTCGAGGCTTGGGCTGTTAAGGCTTGCAAAATCACCCTTCAAGGACGTATACGGTGCCATAGGCATGAAGCGGCAGGTAGTCAATACCGTTGTCTTCTGGCAGGGCTGCTACTATATAGGCACCGATGACGGACTTGATGTTGTGGACAGGAACTGCCGAAAGCAGATAACCAACCGGCTGACCTCGGAACTTAAGGACACGCGCATCCGGTGTATGTACGTGGATGGCGATGATCATCTGTGGGTATGTACTTACGGAAGCGGGCTGATGGAATACTCTCCCGACGGAGAATCATTTTCATACAATGCCGAAAGCGGAAGCTTCGGTAACCGCGCCAGGATAGTCACCGGCCTTTCAGACGGAACGATACTTGCAGCCGGAGATACCGGTATAAGCTATATCAGGGATCATAGGGTCGAGCGGACCATCCGCAATGAAGACGGACTTATCAATTCCATGATCCTGACCATTACCGAGCGCAGCGACGGTACCATCCTCGCAGGTACCGACGGTGACGGCATCGCCGTATTAAAGGATGGGAAGGTAACGGATATGCTCACAAGGGAAGACGGCCTTAGCAGCGGAGTAATACTCCGTACGGTCAAGGATCCCAAATCGGAAGGTGTGTTCGTTGTTACCAGCAACAGCCTGTGTTATCTCGATCCGGAAGGATCGATCCGCATACTTGAAAAATTCCCATACTATAACAATTACGATATCTGGATAAAGGATGCAGATACGCTGTTTGTCATGTCAAGTGCAGGCATATATGTAGTTGAACGTGACGAACTGGTTGCGGGCGGCGAGATCGCCTGGGAACTTCTCGATGCAAGAAGGGGACTCGGCACATCCCTTACAGCCAATTCCTGGAACTATTATAACGGAAATGCTGAACTGTTCCTCCCCTGCGATACAGGCGTATACATCATAGATGTTGATAAATACAATTCCGATGTACATTCCTACAGGATGCAGCTGGCATCTGTAAGGCTTGACGGTGTAGCGCAGCCTCCGGCGCGTAAGGAAGCCATCATGGTAGGCCAGGGTGTCAACCGTATAGAGCTGGCTCCGGAAATTCTTAACTATACCATTCAGGAACCGAATGTAGGCTACTTTCTGGAGGATTATGATACACAATGGACGATAGTTCCGCAGAACAACCTTAACAACATCATTTACGTCAATCTTCCGGCCGGAGAATATACCTTCCATCTGGCTATTTTCGACAGTGCCGGTGACCGCGTTCTGGAGGAGCGTAAGTTCGGGCTGATCAAGACCGGTGAGATCTACGAACAACCCTATTTTACATTTTATATGCTGCTGATCCTGACACTGGCTGTTATATGGTTTACCTGGCTCGTTGTACAGAGGCAGCTTAACCAGCAGCAGACCAAGCTGAACATGGCCAACGAAACAGTCGTGGCTATCGCAAACGCCGTCGATGCCAAGGACGTACGTACCCACCAGCACTCCATGCGTGTTGCCGAGTATTCATCACTTATAGCGGAAGAGATGAACTGCTTTGGCGGAATACATAAAAACAGGCAGTTAAACAACCTAAGGAGGGCTGCACAGCTGCATGATATCGGTAAAATAGGCGTCCCCGACAGCGTACTTAACAAGGTCGGAAGGCTGACCGATGAAGAATATGTCCAGATGAAATCACATGTTGAACGCGGTTCTGAAATACTTAAGGACTTTACGCTTGTTGAACACGTAACCGACGGAACCAGATATCATCATGAACGCTACGACGGGCGCGGATATCCCGACGGTCTTAAGGGTGAGGAGATCCCCCTGTTCGGCCGTATAATCTCCGTTGCCGATGCATTCGATGCCATGACCTCCAATCGTGTATACCGCAACCATATGGATACCGATTACGTTATAAATGAGATGAAGCGCGGACGCGGTACGCAGTTTGACCCCGATGTACTTGATGCATTTTTCAGGCTGATCGACAAGGGGATCATCAACCCCGACAAGATCTACGCCCAGAAGCATGAAGAGATCAAGCAGGCGGATCATGAAGCCCATGAAGAGCTCGCCCGCCGCGTTGAGGAAGATAAGAAGATCCAGGCCGCCCAGATGCAGGATAACAGCGATAATGCTTCCCCTGATAAAGCTGACGGAGAGAATACTGACGAGAAAGGAGCCGGGATATGAAGCGAATATATATAACAACAGTGCTTACCTGTCTTGTCATCCTGACCGCCCTCCTCTGCTGCTTCAGGCTGTTGAAGCTGTCCGGCGGAAGGGATCACCTGACTGTAGGTTTTATCTATGACAATGACGAGAGCACACCATATACCTACAATTTCTCACTTGCCAAAGATGCGGTTGAGAAAAAGTATGGGGACCGGGTTGATATACTGACCTGTAGCAACGTACTTGATGATGAGATGGAGGAACCTCTTCGTGAACTGGCTGACAAGGGCTGCGATATCATATTCTTTAACGGTTACAGTGATCTTGTAGTGAAGCTGGCTCCGGAATACCCGGATATCCAATTCTGCCAGACATCATATATGGATATGAGCGGCAAAAAGGTTCCGGATAATTATCATACATTTAAGGGAGAAGCTTATCAGGGACGGTATGTAAGCGGTATTGCCGCAGGTGTAAAGATCAGGCAGATGCTACTCGAAGGTACCATTACGGAGGATGAAGCCATTGTCGGATTTGTCGCCGCGTTCCCCACTTCCGAAGTCATCTCCGGATATACTGCCTTCCTGATGGGTGTCCGTTCTGTAGTATCCCAGACAGTGATGCGTGTTCATTACACGCATACGTGGAGCAGCTATGCACTTGAGAAGAGCGCAGCAAAACAGCTTATCGATGAAGGCTGTGTGATCATTTCCCAGCACACCGACACCATAGGCCCTGCAATTGCCTGCGAAGAAGCTTCCGAAAATAAAGATGTCTATTTTGTAGGCTATAACCAAAGCATGTCAGAGGTCGCTCCCGGTTCTTCTCTGGTTACATCAAGGATATGCTGGGAAGCTTATGTACTTTCTGCTGTCGAAGCGCTATTTGCCGATGAAAGCATCGAATCTCATGTCTCCGGGAACATTCACGGAACGGATGTATCCGCCGGGTTTGAAAAAGGATGGGTTGAAATGGATGACCTTAACATGCAGGTAGCGGCAGCCGGAACACAGGAAGCCATGGACAGGGCCATAGACAGGTTTAAACGCGGAAATGCTGATTTTGTCTTCAAGGGGAATCATATCGGAGTAAATCCCGACGATCCCTCCGATACGATCGATCTTAAGAACGGATACATTGAGAACAGGAATACGTCCTATCCAATGTTTCATTATATACTCACGGATATCATAACTGTCGAGGAGTAAGCCCCTGTATTTATATGTGCTTGGCAAAATAGGCGGCTATGTTCTCTCTCAGGTCCGTCTTCTTTATCGATTTAAGGAGATAGCCCGCAGGCTTTAACGACAGTACCTTCATTATGTTCTCCTTATCGCTCATACCTGTAAGGAAGATGACCGGAATGTCGGCGGTATTCGGATCGGCCTTGATCATCTTAAGGACCTGGGGTCCGCTTGTTTCCGGCATCTCATAGTCAAGCAGGATAAGGTCGGGACGGTTCTTTGCAAGCGTTTCCATCGCCTGCTTGCCCGAATCGGCAAGAGACACCCGGTATATGTCCTTCAGCCATTCATAGATCATTGTCATATATGATGCATCGTCATCCACTATAAGGATATTCTTTTTCTTCTCACGGCTTGAATCACCCTTAAAGAATTCATCCATTTCGTCAAGGAATTCTTCCATATCCAGAGGTCTTTCGAAGAACTTGTAGATGAAGCTTTCAGGTATACTCTTCGTAACGATCTCATATTCCGTTTTGGTGCCTATCACCACTACATGTTTTCCCTTTGATATGCACTGATCCTTGATATATGCAAAAACACCCTTCCCCTTTTCCATAGCATCATCCGTATAAAGGATAAACAGATCCGTAACATCGCCGACGGGTTCTACAGCATCCACTTTCGGGGCGGAATATTCGGCATCCAGGCCTAAGCCCTTAAGCTTCATGGCAAGCCCCCTGACTGTAAATGTCTCCGTCGAGCTTATGATCAGTACTCTTTTTCCCATTGCGGTAAACCTCCGGTTAATTCTCTGTTTCTTTTAATATCTCCTTGATCCCGTCCCAGTCAAGCGCTGCCAGCCTGGTATTGATCCTGCCGAACCGCTCCTCATCGTCACCGGGAAGGCTGTATTCCTTCACCGAATCAAGTATCATCCTTGCCAGCTCGTAATCGCGTGCATCCGCGAATTCATTTAAGCCGGCATATGCATCCGCAAGCATGGCCGGATCTATATCCGGAAGATCATCCGGTGCCTCGAGACCATCCTCAAGTGCATCCCTTATAGTGCGGTATTCTTCCATCATATCAGCGTGATGAGAAGTGATATATTCCGTATCCTTATCATTGCCGGCCATTTCAAGTGCTTCCGCATCATCCCCGAGCTTCATGGCTCCAACGAGACGCGAACTCGATTTCAGCGCATGAACCTTTACTGTGTAATTCTTCCAGTCACCGGTATCATAATACTTCTGTATCTCTTCCGATTTGTCTTCGTAGGAGTCATAATATATCTTAAGGACTGACAGGAAGGCATCCTTAGAGCCGCTGTTCTTAATGGCGGCTTCAGCGTCGATACCGGGTATCTGTTCATACCACTCCGGTGGATCCTCTGCTTCCTGTTCAACCGCCGCATCGTCTTCTGCCCCGGTCATCCCGCCTGCAGGTTCATCCTGATCATCCTCACCGGTATTCTCAAGATCATCCTCGATCTCTTCATCCTCCCTCGCAAAGAAGGAACCGAGATTGTAATTATGATTACCCTTTACCATATACAGGATACCGAACGTTCCGCCGCCGCAGTTGGAAGTTATTCCGGCCGATGCCTTCTGGAATATGACCTTATCGAACTTCACCCTCTCGGTAAGCTTCTCCTCGATCCACAGAAGATCCTCTTCCTCCATACCGGCGTATGTGACGAAGACAAGGGACTTGTCCGGATAGATATTGGCCGGCAGTGCATTTTTGATATATTTCTCGTAGCATCTTCTCTCATCTCCGAACAGGAAGGTACCTACACCGAGCTTGTCGTTCTTCATCCTCAGCATGGGTCTTAACCATAAGGTTTTGAGCACGCTGTTGATAAAAGGACTGATCCTCTCACGCCTTACCATTACATCCGTATTCTTCACGACGAAGCTGCACTTGATAAGCTTCTTTGCTTCCTCGAGCTCGGATACTATCCTGTCAACGGGTACATTCTGCTTGGCAAGCCTTGCCGCCGTAAGGACTAAAAGTCCGGTAGCACTTGACATGCATTCGGAGTTGATGACCGTAACATTATCAAAGGTCTTGGCAGCATTAACGGCACGTCCGTACTCCCTGCTGCTTCCAATGGTCAGCGTTATATAGATAAGGTGATGGGCCTTCTGCAGCTCGGACGAGAAAAATGCAACAAGCTCTTCCTCTGTCGGAGGATCCGAGGTCGTGAACTTGAAATCCTTACCCATGTATCTTACCAGTTCTTCGGAGTCTATGTCGATATTATCATAGAATATGCCTTCATTTGTTGTAACGGTATAAGGGATTATGCCTATCTGGAGTTCCTTCACGATACTCTGGGGAAGATCGCTCATCGTACTCGTGGCGATGGCTACCGGCTTCTTCTTTGCGTATCCGCTCGCAGTATTCCTTACGGATCCTGTCAGTTCATCTCCCCTGGTGCTTACAACCTTCTCCTTGGGAAGATGTGTCAGAAGCATCTCCTCAAGCTGCATGCCCGATACCGGCTTTACGAGATATCCGTCAAAGCCTGTATTGTTGTAAAGCTCTATATTCTCTCCGCCTGCGTTGGCGGTCAGCACTATGATCGGAACAGAGGTATTGAGTCCGCCCTTTTGCATACGTATCTTCTCATAGCACTCTATACCATCCATCTCGGGCATGAGATGATCCATAAAGATGAGGTCATACCGGCTCTGAAGTGTCCTGGCAAGAGCCTCCTCTCCCGAAAGGACAAGGTCAACCTTTATGCCGGTCCCGTCTATCAGCTTCTTCTCGACCTGAAGGTTCATCTCATTGTCATCTACTATGAGTATGCTGGCATTCGATGCATGGAAGCTGTGCCTGAATTTCTCATCGCCTGAAATGTTCCCGATGTTTGCTATGCTCATATTGCCTACGCGCTTCTCGGAAGAGATCCCCTGCTTAAGGGTTACGGCAAAGGTGGAACCCTGTCCGTATACACTGTTGACCGTGATCTCACCGTCCATGAGTTCTACGAGCTGCTTGACTATGGAAAGTCCCAGGCCCGTTCCCTCTATATGACGGTTCTTCTCCTCGTCCACTCGCCTGAAGGTATCAAACAGGTGAGGCAGTGCATCGGGGGATATACCCATTCCCGTATCGGATACGTTGATCTTAAGGAGTACGGAACCTTTCTCCGGAAAATCACACTCCATATGAAGGCCTATGGAACCTTCCCTGGTATACTTGACAGCGTTGTTCAGAAGATTGATAAGTATCTGCTTGATCCTTACTTCGTCACCGAATAGGGTACGCGGTACTTCGGGGTCTATGCTCACATTGAACTTAAGCCCCTTCTCTTCCGCCTTAAGCCATATCATATTTACGATCTCCGACAGGAGAGATGAAACGTTATAGTTAACGGGAACGATATCCATCTTGCCCGCTTCTATCTTGCTTAAGTCAAGGATATCATTGATAAGGGCCAGCAGAAGCTTACCGGCACCCTGGATATTCCTTGCGTCCTTCCTGATCTCGTCCGAGGCATCATCCTGGCGCAGAATGATCTCATTAAGGCCCAGCACCGTGTTTATGGGTGTACGTATCTCATGGCTCATGCTCGAAAAGAAACGGCTCTGTGCCTTGTTAAGCTCGGCAAGTTCCCTGGTCTTTTCTTCAGCCAGCTCATTCTCCTTATGATACAGGCGGGTCTGGAATCCGATCATAATCACGAATACATTGCTGACTATGATAAGCGCCGCAAGGGTGTCAAAATAGTTGCCCTCCCTTGAATACTCCGTAACAAGCTCAGGACACATGTAACCCACGATCCAGCAGATTATCATTACTGCCACATTAAGGATGCTCATAACAAGCTGGGCCTTGGCATCAAGGGTCATGACTACATACAGGCATCCAAGGAGCAGCCATACGGGTGCACCCCCGTATACTCCACCGTTGGTAAAAAACATGACCGGCAGGAATACGAAGATCAGCAGCACGGCTATGACAAGCCTCGCCCTTTCTATCCTGCCCTTTATATAAGAGTATGCAACGTACAATGCGAAGATAAGGGCACCCGCCAGCGTTGACAGTGTTGCGGAAGGCGGTTCATGCATGATAAGCCCGCATATCACTGCGGCAAGAAGAGCAAGGATGGAAGCTATGGAGAAAAGCATAAAAAGACGGTCCTTCAGATCGATCGAAGAATCATTCATATAGGCTAGTATCTTTTTCAGGCTCTTTTTGATCATCGGTTGTCACCTCCCTCAGATCTTATTAAATCCTCAGGCAGAACACGCCTCATGACATGCTCAAATTCCCCGACATCGATCGGCTTGGCAATAAATCCGTTGAACCCTTCCCTCGCGAACATCTCCTTGGCACCGCTTAAGGCATTGGCAGTAAGTGCGATGATGATGGGATCTTTCCCGCTCTCGCCTGCCTCCTGCCGTATACGCTTCATCGCTTCCACTCCGTCCATCTCGGGCATCATGTGGTCCATAAAGATCACATCATATTCTCCCGACCTGTACTTCTCTATGGCTTCCTTACCGCTTGTCGCCGTATCGGCAAACATCCTGTATTCCCGAAGCAGGCCTGTCGCAACCACAAGGTTCATCGGTTCATCATCCACTACAAGTGCGCTTACACCCGTAAAACGTATCTTCCCCGTACTCTCCGCCTTGAAGCCGGATTCATCACCGTTCAATATGCGTACGACAGGGAACCCGTACAGGGGCTTGGGCATTACGAGTACACCGCTTCCAGGTGTGGGAGCGAATCCGTCGTTGGCCGATACTATGACCCTGTATCCATCTTCCGAAAGCTTATCAAGCATGTCATGATCCGCTTCATATTCTTCCTGCCCGGTAAAAATGTGAGATACATCCAGATCATTTATAAGCTGCTCAAGTTCTCTCTTGTCATCAGCCGAATACAGCCTTGCCTTTATACCTTTTGCAAGGTTGATCGCCATATTCCTGTTGAAATCCCTAAGCTCGGGGATCTTATATTTCTCCGGCCTTATATAGAAGACGAGATCCTTCTTTACTTCTTCCTTCACAGCCAGGCAGGGAGACGGATCGACCACGCTCTGGGGAATGGACAGGCGTACTGTTGTCCCTTTACCCTTGGTGCTGTTTATACTTATAAACCCGCCCATCTTATGAACGATCCCGTACACTATGGGAAGTCCTATACCTATACCGCCCGTACTGCGGTCGCGCTTTTTATTGGCCTGATACATTCCCTTTGAAACGCGGGATATATCGGCACGTGTCATTCCCATACCGGTGTCCGTTACCTCGATCGTCAGGTTCACCCCGTAATCACGTGGAACCGAAAAGACCTTGATGTACACTCCTCCCTTTTTCGTGAACTTAACCGCATTATCAACAAGATGCCGGAACAGCTTATGCAGCTTCCCGATATCACCCCTTAACATTGACGGTGTTTCAGGCACCAGATCCACAATAAGCTCAAGAGCGTTCTTGTTTTCTCTTGCATTGTAGTCCGCCACCACATCATTGATAAGGGATATGCACATATAGTCGTCTTCCTCAAGGAGAAGTTCACCCCTCTTTATCTCGGTATAATCCTGAATGTCTTCTATCTGATGTGACAGCCTGATGCCTGCTGCCTGGATAGCAGACAGCTCCTTAATGTCGGAAGTCTTGCGTATAAGGGTCGTCATTCCGCTGATCACATTTACGGGGGTTCTCAGCTCATGTGAGATATTGGAAAGGAAGTCCTCCATGTCATGGCCGTTCTCCCGTACGGATTCCTGCCACTTATCTATCTTCTCATGTTCAATGACCCTGTATTTGACCGTGATCCTGCTGAATATGTACATGATAAGCACGGTACCGATATGATAGACGATCCTCATAGAGGTAAAGGCTCCCATATTGAGCTTACCCTTGCTGTACAGAAAATAGAACTGAAGGATCATCACGATGATATATTCGGAAAGGATAATGTTAAGAAGACCAATGCGGTCAGACATGGTAAAGGTTACCATGAAAAGTACGGTTGATGCGGAGATATCAAAAAGGCTTGTGTCATGAACACCATGATAAAAAAGCAGAAAGGCTGCAAAGGTAAAGCATAGGTTTATCCTGGCAGCCGCGGCCGGCTTTCCGGCTATGTGAAACCACCATAAGGCGACCATGCCGACCAGCACTACGGGCGGGATCCAGAATTCCCATCCTCCGAAGCGATTCTGCAATATACACGATATTCCGGCCAGTGTGGCTATAGATATCATCAGGCGTTCTTTTCTGATATAGTCCACTTCTACCTCCCTATTGGGGAACTCCTCTTACCCGTATCAGGTAAGAGGATCGTTTCCGTTCCAGTTGAACTTGGCAGTGATCTCAACAAGCTCCCTGACAGCTTCCCTTGCATCCTGAAGCTTCCTGTAACCCTGCTCGTTGGAGATACGCATTTCATTGGATCTTTCGGCTATATCATTGATCCGCTCAGCGGAATTGCCTGTCATTCCATTGATATCGTCTGTTGCCGATACTATCTCTTCTATATGGCTCTCAAGCGAATCGGTACCGGCGCGGACACGGGACATAACATCGATAAAGTAATCCGCATCCTCTCTGTAGCGTGCTCCGGAATCCTGGAACATTCCATAATCCGTAAGTACCGTCTCCTCAAGGAAAGTCATAAGCTCGGAGATACATTCATTGAGGTTGGATACCGAATCACTGACCTCATCAACGATACCGCTGATATTGTCTACAGTGTTAAGCGTCTGGGCAGCAAGAGCTCCGATCTCATCCGCAACAACCGCAAATCCGCGTCCCGCATCTCCCGCACGTGCAGCTTCGATACTTGCATTCAATGCGAGAAGATTGGTGTTGGAGGATATGCTCTTGATATCATCGGTAAGCTCATGGATGCGGTTAACGGCCTTGGATTTCTCGATGGCCTCGTCACTCCTCTGCTTCATGACAACATACATCTGGTGGGTCTTCTCACTGGATACGGTACTCCTGTGTTCCATCTCACCGGCCCTGTTCTGTATCTCTTTTGAATCCTCTTCACTCTTGACTGCGAGATCATAGATCTCCCTGGTCTGGTGCCTTGCCTCTTCAACGTTATGAACGATCTGGGCGGTATTACCTGCGGCAACCTTCATGCCTTCGGCAAGATGTCCGGTCTCTGCATTGTTGTCGTCGGTCCTTGAATTGTTCTCCCGCATGATAGTATCAAGTTCATCGATACTTCCCGATATGGTATGTTCCACATTCACAAAGGAATCGACCATATCACGGAATGAAGCCCTCATGTCACGGACTCCGTTGGCCATCTGTCCGATCTCATCCTTATGGGTCGTAAGATCCTTCCCGCCGTCAGCGGAACTAAGATCCAGCTTCGCGGTCCTGTCTATGATATGCGTAAGTGCAAGGATAGGCTTGGACAGGCCGTTTCCTACCAGGAAGCCGACAACGCCGCTTACCAGCACGGCAAGAGCGATCGCTCCGAGGATCGTATACAGAAGCGTATAGGCTTCCGAGAATATCTCGGATTTCGGAGCTGTGAGCAGGAGTACCATCCCGTTATGAAGGGGATTGGCTACCAGCATCTTATCAACTCCGTTGTATTTGTATTCATAAGCGGTATCGGCGTCACCTGCAGAAGAGATAAAGGCTCCGACTCCTGACAGCGAACCGTCAAGCGTCGATATGTCCTGCCCGGGATCCATGTTCTTGTGATACAGTATCTCTCCATTACCCTTGGTAATGATACCGTAGCCCGAGTCAAACAGGGACAGCTCATCCACCTTGTCCGTAAGGGCATCGAAGGATATGTCCATGCCGACTATACCTATTGATGTACCGTCCTCTGCATAAATGGGTACCACGTAAGATATCATATATACGTTTATATTGCTGTTAAGGTAGGGATCCATCCAGATGGGTGCACCGTTCTGCACGGGAATGTAATACCAGCCCACATGCTCAAGGTCCGACGGATCATACATGGTAAAGTCAGTCGGTGTGACTGCTGTAAAAGGATCTGACAGATTGTCCCTTGTGAGGAAACATCCCGATGTCGGATTGGAATACTCGGGATTGTAACGGATATAACTGGTGATGGCACCATCCGTATGCTCCGAAAAACGGAAGACCTGATCCATGACTTCGTATGTATACGCATCGGCATAATTCTTATCGGAGAAAAACCTCCGCTCGCTTATGCCGCTTGATACTATCTCTGCAAGGATATTGACCGACTGCTCAACCCTTAAAATGGTGGAATCGAGCTCATTGGTCACAGCCTCGCTCTGATTGATCATACTCCGCCTGGAATCTGCCTCTGATATCTGCATGGTGGTCCTTATAGAAAGCAGACCGACGATCATGGCAGTAAGCAGTGAACAAAGCATAATCCCCAATATGATCTTTATTCGTATGGTCTTCATGGCATTCTTCTCCTTGTAAATGGGTTTACACTTCATACCCCCGGAAGTGTACTGTTTATATTATACTTCCATTTACACATGATGAAAAGCCCCGAAGCCCTATATTTTCATCTATATCACGTATTCAAGCTTGTCCGCAAAATGCCCGAGGAACTGTGCCGTTCGCGGATTCTGCGGATTCTTCAGAACATCCTTTGATCTTCCCTTCTCAACGACATAACCATCCTCCATGAACACCACATGATCTGCCACATCCAGGGCAAATTCAAGCTCATGCGTGACTATTATCGAGGTGATACGTTCCTTGGATATATCACGTATTATCTGAAGGACTCCCTGTACCATTTCAGGATCCAGTGCACTAGTGGGCTCGTCAAAAAGGATGACCTCAGGCTTTAATGCCAGCGCCCTGGCTATACCCACCCTCTGTGCCTGTCCGCCTGACAGCTGGGCAGGATAGTGATCCTTCCACGGGAGCAGCCCCACCTGGTCAAGCTGGTCGATGGCAGTACGTCTGGCCTCTTCTTTTGTATATTTCTTCGCCTTTATGAGAGGGAGCATGATATTCCACAGGGCGGTCTTATTCTCATAGAGGCTGAAATTCTGAAAGACCATCGCAGTGGTCGATCTTATCTCCTTTATGTCCGCGGGAGTAAGCTTCTCAAGATCATATTCCCTGCTGCCGATGGTAAGCCTGCCGCTGTCGGCTTTTTCCAACAGATTTACGCAGCGGAGTGTGGTTGACTTGCCGGACCCCGACGGGCCTATCACGGCAACGGTCTCTCCTGTCTGTACTTCAATGTCTATTCCCTTTAATATGGCCTTGTCGCCGAAGGATTTATGCAGGCTGCTCAACTTGATCATTATCATCATCCTTTCCGGATCTTACACTGTCCGACTTGTATCTTCCAAGGTGGTTCTCAACTTTTTTCTGAAGGACCGTGAGTGCGGTACAGAATATCAGATAGACTGCCGCAACCTCTATATAGAGAGCCAGAGGTTCATAGGTCACTGCCACGATGCGCTGTGTCGCCATGAACATTTCGGTTATCGTTATGTTTGCCGCAAGGGATGTATCCTTAACAAGCGATATGAACGTATTGAAGAGAGCCGGTATACAGTTCCTTATGGCCTGAGGGAGTATGATATGGAGCATGGTCTGCGGATACGTAAGCCCGCATGCAAGGGCACCTTCCGTCTGGCTCTTCGGAATGGCAAGGATCGACCCCCTTATCGTTTCCGAAGCATAGGCACCGACGTTCAGGGAAAATGCAACTATCGCCGAAGGAACGGCCTCTATGTTGACCCCTATTCCCGGCAGCCCGTAAAATATGATAAACAGCTGTACAAGAAGGGGCGTTCCCCTGAACACCCATACGTAGAACCTGCATATTTGCGACAGTACCTTAATGCCCGCGACCCTTATGATGGCCGTGATTATAGCAATGATAAAACCCAGCGCAAACGAGATAAGCGTCAGGGGGATCGTATACACCAATCCCGGCAAGAGTATTTTGGGTAGTGAACTTATCAGTATTTCAGCTAATCTTGTGCTCATGATCTGTCTCCCTGACTGTATCCCGGTCACGCCGGGTGTTCCTCATTAGTTGGGTACCGTTATGTCAGTACCGAAGTATTTCTCTGATATCTCCTTAAGCCTGCCCTCATTCTTAAGCTGTGCAAGGGCTTCATTCAGAGCTGCCTGAAGATCATCATCGCCCTTTCTTATGAGTATGGCCGACTCAGTTGCCTCATCCGATGTGGCTACTATCTTGGCATTTGCATCAGGCTGATTGGCGATAAAGTCATAAAAGGTAACGTTATCGTTCACGGTAGCATCAACCCTGTTCTGGAGTACCAGCTGTATGGATTCATTGAAGCCGCTGGTCGAAATTATATTGCCGCCGTAACTCTCGGCCACCTGAGCCCAGTTGCTGGTCACGGTAAGTGATACATCCTTACCGTCAAGGTCTTCGAAGCTCTTTATCTCATCATTATCCTCATTTACGATCACAACTCCGTAAACATAGGTGTAAGGATCTGAGAAGAGGTATTTCTCCAGCCTCTCTTCCGTGATGCTCACCTGGTTGGATATCGCATCATACTTATTGGCATCAAGACCTGCAATGATACCGTCCCACTGGGTCTCGGTGAATCTGGCTTCCACACCGAGCTTTTCGGCTATGGCACGAGCGACCTCAACATCAAATCCGACAAGTTCACCCGAATCATCATGGAATGAATACGGTGCATAAGTTCCTTCTGTAGCAAAGGTTATAAAACCTTCCTTTTTAATCTTCTCATATGTGCTCAATGCGGATGCAGCCTTCCCGCATCCTGCAAGTCCCGTAACTGCCAATACGGCTGCTGTCGCTGCCGCGATCACCCTTTTTGTTATCTCTCTTTTTCTCATGTATTTTTCCTCCTCAGCTATATTTAATGCCTTCTCAAACAGCTAGCATTATCATACTTATGCTGACCGGATTTGTATAATACATGAAAATAATAGCGGGTTATAGCACGAAGCTATAACCCGCTGTAATGCATTCAGATTCAGAAAAGCTTTTTACCCGATCCTTCAATCGATGCGAAGGGTCCCGGGATGATATCAGCCCCCCTGTGGCCGCCCAGGAAATCATAGTCAAAGGTTATCGGAGTCCCGTCCGGATTCTCAAATCTCTGCTGCGGTTCGAATGCCCTTCCGAGGGTATACGTCGAGATCATGTCTGTCCTGAACCCATCGAGGAACTCATAGATATTGGTATCCAGGAAATAACCACCATCCTTCTCAACCAGGTCCACATGGACCCCTCCCGATTTATCCTTAAAGGCGTTCTTCTCATTCTTCCAGGGAACCGCCCCTTCAAAATACGCATTTCCGTCTATCCATACCGGAAGGTGTGCAAAATGAGCATCCTCATACTTCATCATTATGGGATGTTTCTCATCCAGATCAAACTTGAGTATCCATTCATCATAAGTGGGATATTCATCAAAGCACCAGGTTCCGGTCTTCCTGTTCTCTGTATACTTCTTGTCCGGCTCCGAATCATTCATCAGTACCAGATCCTCAGACGGCCACTTCTGTATAAATATATTGTTGTAGATACGGTCGTCTCCGTGGAGGATCGTCATAAAGCCCATGACCTCTGTCCTGTGGGGCATATGGTAGGGTGTATACCTCCAGGTGGTCCCGTCTCCGACCATGGTGAATGCACCGGCACACAGGTTATGGACCATTGCCACGCCCTGAGTTGCTATCCTTAATGAAACATCGGACAGTAATATATTGTTGTCGATAAGAGTCGGACCGTGGGAGACCTCGACAAATATATCCTGACAGGTCATGCCGCCCTCCAGCTGCTTGGCATAATCAGGGCGCTGGTTATCATGCAGGAGGTTCTGGGTGATCCTCGTTCCCTGCGCTTCCCAGTCACACCAGATACCCATCGTACAGTGGTGGATATGGTTCCGTCTCATGATGACATCGATAGCGGCATGCATCTTGATACCTGCTATCTCGGCTCCTCCCAGTTCCATCATATTGTTGATATGGTGGATATGGTTGTCTTCTATCATGCTGAAGGCACCGCCCATACGGCCGATGATACCGCCCTGCTGGCAGTGGTGGATATTGTTCCGCCTTATTATATGTCCGCCGATCTTCTCCTTGAGCCAGCCGTAGTACTGGCCGCGGCATACCGAATCACGCTCCATCTGGGTCGGGCTCTTCACATGGTTGTATGTAAAGTAGTGATCGTTCTCGGGATCATAGTAGCGGCCCACACATATCCCGGCACATTTGCTTCCCCATATCTCACAGTCCTCTATTATCCATCCCTTGCTCCAGTGGGGACTTATCATACCGTCCTGGTAGGCAGCCGGAGGCGCCCAGGTCGTTGCGGCCTTGTTGATATTAAAGCCGTTTACGGTAATGTAACCCCTGCCTTCTTCCTTCGGCATAAAACACTGGCGGCGGACCGTGATCTCAACATTTTCTTTTGCCGGGTCGGCTCCGCCGAAATTAGCGTAGATGACCGTCTCATCCGTTTCTTCATCCTGGCATGCATACCATTTAAGCCGCGATTCCTCGGGTTCCCATGAGCACTCGTTGATACCGGCTTCTTCACATTCTTCAAGCGTTACCGCTTCGTAAAGTGCCCGGTCATTTAACCACACACATCCCGTATGCTTGTTAGGAGTCGCAAAATACCAGTCCCCGTAAACGATCGTCGTGTAGGGATTATAATCGCCGAATAACCCGTTTTTAACCCTTGTTACATAGATATCACCCTTATAGAGCTTCCAGTCCTTAATGACTTCCGCACCGGTGATGACAGCTCCGAGGGGTTCCTCACTCCTGTATACGATGCGTGCATCTTCGCATCCTCCGTTTACCGGATCCACATTTTCCCGGTAGATACCGGGAGCCACGATAACCTCATCTCCGGGCATGGCGACCGCAGCCGCTTCATTTATACGCTTATATGGACGTTTTTTTGTACCGTTTCCGTCAAATGCAGCATTTACATCTACATAAATATTCATAAGTCAATATCTCTCCTGATTTATTCTCTGAATCATTCAGCCCTTGACCGCTCCTGCCATCATACCCTTGACCAGCTTGTCCTGGAAGATGATAAAGAGGATGATCATGGGAAGAACCGACAGTGTCAGCACCGACATGTTTATCGGGATATCAAGTGAATGCTCGCCCTTGAACTGTCCGAGCGCAAGGGGAAGTGTCTTTTTCTGCGGAGTGATTAGGAACGTATTTGCAAAGGCGAACTCATTCCACATCGAGACACCGTTATAGATCGCAAGTGTAGATAATCCCGCCTTGGACAGAGGGAGTATCATCATAAAGAAATTCTGGTAGCGGTTGCAGCCGTCGATCTCCGCCGATTCCTCGATCTCCTTCGGGATCGTCTTCATAAACGCTGTCAGTATAAAGACAGACATCGGAAGGGCAAACGCAACATAAGGGCCTATCAGCGATCCGAGCGAATCATATAAGCCGACGGTTGTCGTGAGCTTGAAGATGGGGATCAGGGTAACGTGGATCGGCACCGACATCATGGCTACTATCGTTGCATATATAAATCCGTTGAGCTTAAACCTCATTCTCGAGAGCGGGTATGCCGCAAATGCCGAGATCACGAGCATCAGCACAAGCGAGATCGCAACCACTATCACACTCCTTAAGAAATAACCGAAGAAGTCGTGGGTTATGACTTCAACGTAATTATTGAAATACCAGGGGTCCGGAAGGTGGAAAACTCCCTGCTGCAGCATATCGAACTGCTTGCGGAAAGAGTTCATTATCATGAAGAAAAAGGGAGTAAGCGTAAGGACCAGCCATATGATCGCAAAAAAGATCGCAACAGTCCACGCAATCCTTGACTTTATCTTCGATGCGCGATATTCATCAGTCATATCAGTAATCCTCCTTAACCTTGAACACCTTATTAAAGAGCAGGGCAATAGCCGTTATCAGTATGAACATGCCGGCAGCAACCGTTGATCCGTATCCCATGTTGAACTGCTGGAATGACAGCTTGTACATGTAGGTCGCCATAAGCTCAGTAGTTCCTGCAGGTCCGCCCTGTGTCATATTCCAGATCATATCGAAATACTTAAGTGACCCGATGAGCGACATCGTGCAGGCCGTCTTAAAGATCGGTCCCAAAAGAGGTATCGCGATATAGCGGATATACTGTCCTCTCGTTGCCCCGTCTATGACGGCAGCCTCATAGATCGTCGTATCGATATTTCCGTATCCGGCTATAAAGTAGACCATATAAAAGGGGGTGAACTGCCATGCCATAACGCCGATTATCGTGTAGAGGGCGTTGGGCGCCTTCCCCAAAAGGTCTATGGTCGTTCTCTTCCCGTTGATGAGTGTGGCCAGCGAGGAAATAAGTCCCCCGTTTGTTGCAAGTGCATATACAAAAAGAAATGCGATCGCAACGGAACTCATAAGATACGGCAAAAACCATATGATCTTGAAAATGTTGAATTTTCTTCCTCCGGCATCAAGGAATGTTGCCAGCAGCATTCCAAGCGGGATCTGCAGCAGTATCGAGAAAACCATGACGGTCAGGTTGTGCTGGAATGACTTCCAGAACATTTCGTCATGGATAAGCGTGTCCCAATTGTCAAGGCCGATCAGAGTCCTGTCCGCCGAGATACCGTTCCATTTGAATCCGCTGATAACAAATGTATCGATAACGGGATACACGATAAATACGATTATCAGAATCATTGCCGGCAGAAGGAATACCGTTGCGGCCCTGGCTGTGCTCCTTGCCTTCGCCTGAGCCAGTCCCATATTCTTACCCTTCTCCATATAGCTCCTCCTGTTTTCTAACGCTAATGCTTTCCTTAAGAAACTGCCCGCAGGATCATCACTCCTGCGGGCAGACATTTTAAAAATCAGCCGCGCCTAGTATGTATCATTATACTATTCAGCCATAGCTTTCTGCATAGCTGCATCCTGTTCCTCACCGATCTCCTGAGGAGTCTTCTCAAGACCGAAGAGCTCTGTCATACAGTCCTTATGAACTTCTGTAACGGAAGCGGGCAGATACTGGTCATACCAGAGCTGAACGTTAGATGCCTTGAAGAACTCGTCGATGATGTACTTGTTGTTGGGATCATCAATGTTCTCATTAAAGCCCTTGATCGAAGGAACCGTACCGGCTGCCACCTGTGCAGCATTGTAAGTATCATCGTTAAAGTACTGGGTTGCAAGTACGAAGCATGCATCAAGCTTATCCTGATCAACAGATCCGTCTTCCTTGAAGCAGTTGAAGCTCATACCCATACCGATCGCAGTACCGATCTCTACGTTCTGAGGAACGCCTGCTGCCTTGGCTTCCGTATCTTCAGGGAAACGGAATACGCCGATGTTCTCGTTGTACCACTCTTCGTTATCTGACTTGATACCGCCTACCTGCCATGATCCGTGAAGCATCATAGCTGCAGAACCGTCATAAAGGAGAGCCCTGTCCTGGTTGTCATCGGCTGTAAGAGAGTTAACGCCGTCAGGGAAGTAACCCTTTTTAACCCAATCCTGGATCTTCTCACCTGCATAGATGAATGCGGGACTTGTGAAGGAACCGCCGTTCTCCTGGGTGTAAGCTGCATCGAACTCAGCATTTCCTGAGTGACGTGCTACAAGGTACATATAATACATGGAACCTGTCCACTTGGATGCGTTGGCAAGCGAGAAAGGAATGATGCCGTTCTCTTTAAGCTTCTCGCATACAGCTTCGAGCTCATCTATTGTCTGGGGAACCTCAATTCCAAGGTCCTTGAATATTGTCTTGTTGTAGAAAATGTCGCAGCCTGTAAGTCCGCTGAAAGGGATCGCAAGCATCTTGCCGTCATATGTTGACTGGGCAACAGCTGCCTCAACGTACTCGGGATGATCATACTTTGCATACATATCAGTGATATCGCAGGCATGTCCGGACTTGTAGTACTCAGCCATGGGACCGCCGCCCCAGTGAACGTAGATGTCAGGACACTGTCCCGAACTCATTGCTACAACAAGCTGCTGCTTGTAGTTGTCGTTCTGCTGATGTACATGGTTGACTGTGATATTGGGATAGTCAGCTGTAAAACGTGCTACTGCTGCCTCAGCTATGCCCTTGTTGGGATCCTCTGTTGAGATGTCCCAGAGTGTGATCGTCAAAGGCTCTGTGGTAAGCTCGGGAACGTTCTTGCCGTCCGTCTGCCTGCCCGACTGAGCTTCTGCGGTCTCTGCGGGTGCTTCCTGTGTTGTCTCCTCAGTCTTGGTCTCTGCTGCTCCGGCATCAGATCCGCCTGCTGCGGGCTGTGTCGGCTGTGTGGCTGAACCGCAGCCTGCCAGCATTGTAACAGCCAAAGCTGTTGTTAAGAAAAGTGCCAATACCTTCTTTCTCATAACCTTCCCTCCTATGGTGGATATAGTTGTTTAAGAACCTGTTCCGGTTCCAAAATATACTCTAAAACAGTTTGCCGGTTCCCGCTAACAAAAAATTGCTATCTAGCACACAAAAATTGCTATGATATATGTGCTGCTTTTCGGGTTGATATTGTTTTCGCCGATTTTCGCTATGCAATATGCCACATTTTCGAAACATTTTCGTTGTTAATGTGTTATAATATTCATCGGCAGCCCATCCCCGCATTGATTTTTGGTATAAGTGCACGAAGCGGGAAGGCAATTTTTGTCACATATAACAGGAGATTTGATCCGATATGAAAAGTCAGCTGAACCTGTCTGCAAGTGCCAGGGAAAATGTCAATCACAAGATCAATACCAGCCTGCGTATGTTCATAAACAGGCTTCATTCTGATTTTCCCCCTCACTGGCACACAGATATCGAGATAATAATACCCAAAGAGGCTCCCTATAAGGTGATCTGTTCCAATCAGACCTATGATGTGGAGATAGGGGATATACTCATGATATGCCCTGCCGTACTTCACGAGATATTCTCACCCCGTCCCGGTGACAGGGTGTATATACAGGCCGATTTCTCGGGCATCATAACACTAAAGGAGATAGAGAAGGCCTTCCGCCTGATGTCTCCTGCCCTTCACGTCAAGAAGAGCACCTGTCCGCCCGATGTATATGTAAGGCTCTGTGAATATATCGATATGATAATGAAGCTGTACTTCGGTTCCGCACAGAATACGGATATGGATGATGTAACGGATGACGAGCACTTTGTTACTTTTACCGAACTCGAGCCTTATGGTGAATTGGAGATCTATTCCATCCTGATGCAGTTCATTGCCTACTGCGCCAAGAACATCACCCTTTTCCAAAGGCCTGATCCTACCTCTTCTCCGGCCTCCTTCAAAAACAGCATTTCAATGAGCAACGTATGCGCATATATTTCGGAGCATTTCACGGAGGCCCTCTCCCTTGAGGGCATTTCCGAGTATGCGGGATTCAGTAAATACCATTTTGAAAGGATATTCAGGGAATATACCGGAATGACCTTTTATCAGTACCTCCTGCAGATGCGGATAAACTATGCTCAGACCCTGCTGTCCAATCCCGAGCTCTCCGTTACGGACATTTCCGATCAGGCAGGCTTTGCCAGCTGCACGGCCTTCACCCGCGCCTTCAAGAAGAGCACCGGATATCCTCCGTCACAGTTCAGGCTCCTTAATGAGGCGAAGCACCCTCTCAATGCCAATCCTCATTTTGCCGACCTTGTATAAGCATTAGGCTCTCCGTTTCCGTTCCCAAACAGAAAGGAGCAGGTCAATGACCTGCCCCCGCATATGAAAACAAGGGACGAACCCTTGAGTTCATAATTATTTCTTCTTGTTAACGGTATCCTTAAGTGCCTTGCCTGCCTTAAACTTGGGAACCTTGGCTGCAGGAATCTTGATCTTGGCACCTGTCTGAGGATTCTTACCCTCTCTTGCGGCCCTCTTGCCTACTTCAAATGTACCGAAGCCTACGAGCTGAACCTTGTCGCCTTTCTTCAGAGTCTTGGTTACAGTCTCTGTGAAAGCGGCTAAAGCTGCCTCTGTGTCCTTCTTGGATAATCCGGCCTTCTTAGCCATTGCATCAACTAATTCTGCTTTATTCATGTGATCGCCTCCTGGTAAATTGTAGAGTTTTTGCAACTTGCCTTATTATAACATATTGATCGCCAAAACAAAAGGTTTAGATACGCAGTCCGGCGAAAAAATTTATGCCGGCCGGCCCAGGTAATACCCCTGGAACAGATCGATGCCAAGTCCCTTCAGATAATCGAATTCTTCCTTCTCCTCAACGCCTTCCGCGACCACGAGCATCCTTTTGGAATGAAGCGCGTCGACCACCCCGGCCACGTTATTCTGCTTAACCTCATCATGATCTATGCCGGATATCAGTTCCCTGTCGAGCTTGACTATATCGGGCTTCATGATGTCGATCCTTTCCATGTCATTTATCCCGCTGCCAAAGTCATCAGCTGCCAGAAGGTTATCCATAAACCTGACAGACCTGCACTTCTCCTGCCATCTCTCATAAGAGAAATAAGGATATTC
Source organism: Lachnospiraceae bacterium (assembly GCA_024690425.1). Next base: position 69,761 of record JAILCT010000171.1, read on the forward strand.
AAGATTCTCAACGATCATCCTTCCCCGGATACTGTTGCCGAAGTATTCCAAAAAGGCATCCGCTTCATCCTGTCTTAAGTTCTCATTCGGGAATGAATTAACCGATACCCTCTCGGTATAGCCTCTTAATATGTATGCCTGCATGGCACCGAACAGGGTCGCAACCTCCAGCACATGCAGATTATCGTTCTCCATGTATTCATTTATCAGCTCAAGGACCGTCATCTGCGTCGGGCGCATGAGTGCTTCCCACGAAAAGACCGTCTTGCCATCCGGCTTGAAGATCGGCTGGAATACATAGTTGATCGAAAGCTCCCCGAGAGCCTTAAGTATTTCCTTATCCAAAGGTAAATGGTCGTAATATATCATATGAATTCCCTCTTTTTTATCTGTTCCGCCCTCTCGACGATCTTTTCTTCCCAGTCATCGTCCTGTGCGTCCAGCTGATAGGCATTGAATCCATACTGCCTCCCCAGTGTACATATAACACTCTCATCATCGACATGGAGCGATATCCTGTATCTGCTCGGGACCTTCTGCGGAAGTGTCTCCCTGTTGTTCCTCTGGACCTCCTTTAAGTGCCTTGTTCCGTTTACTATGCCGTCAAAGCGGACACCGTACAGGAAAAAACAGGCTCTTTATATATGCTTCCGTACGGAAGGATGAAGTATACACCCATACCTCGTATCCCATATCCTGAAGCCGGTTGATAAGACGCGGTGTACCAAGCCTCAGTCTCTCCTTAAATATCCTGTTAAGGGGAAACTTAAGAGGCGGTTCGGTCTTATGTGTTTCCGGATAAACGAAAAGGACCTCGTCAAGATCAAAGGAAACACGCATTTTATTGGTTATTTCAGTGCCCCTGTTGTTTTTCATTATCCTCTATCTTCTTTACCGTATCCTGAACGGATGCGGACCAGTCAGCCGGCGTAGTGTCAAGCGCTATCTGATCGAAGTCTCCCGACGGCCCGTCTATGGAGATCACCATATCGTTGTACAGGTTAAGCGTCTTTACATATTTCTTCTTCATAATCTCCTTAATATGTTTTTTCCTTGCCTCGCTCGTCTTCTCAAGCCGTCCCGAAGCAGTTATTATGCCGTCCGGCTTTACATGGTATCTGCCAAGGAGACCTTCAATATGATCGACCGAGCAGAAATCCGAAGTGAAGACCCATACATCATAACCATGAGCCTGCAGGAAACGGCACAGGGCCGGAAAGCCGAGCCGTATCCTCTCCCTGTATCTTCTGCTTGCCGGAAACGGAAGCTTCTTCTCTGCAGGGCATTCGGCTTCATTAACAAAGACCAGTTCATTAAGATCTATGGTAACCCGTTTATCATTTTTGGATCTCTCGATTATGTTTACGATATCCTCTTCATGGACAAGATTGAGGATCTTGATGGGGGCCTTCTTAAGCCCGAGCCTTACGCCTTCATATTTCTTTATGTCATTGGCGATGAATTCCTTAAACTCGGTTTTTACAGCTGCCATAGGTCTCCTTTATAAAAGAATACCGGCAAGATAATATACAAGGGCGCATTCGTTCTCCTGCCATATTCTAAGGCTTCTCTCGGCCGCGCATATGAGATACCCGTATACCTCATCCTGCCTTCCAAGCCTTGCAACCAGGATCGAACCGAATCCGTTATCCTTTAACACCGAATAGAAACAGGGTGCATTCTCTTCCACCCTGTCAAGAGTACTGTCGCAGAACAGATCGTCATCCATGATATTGTCAATATCGTCGACTTGAACCTCAAATATCTTATCAGCAACCTGTCTCATTTTCTTATCCCTTCCGGCAAAAAACACACTGTTTACCTGCAGCGCATCGAAAAGGATGGGAACGGCGGCCTTAAGCTTCTCATCAAGGTCAGAAGCCTTCTCAACGGCGCTCCTTAGCTTACGCATGGGAGAATATATGCCCTTATTGGCCAGTTCGGTTATCTCGATATCCCTGTGGTCCTCATGGTCATAAACGGAATAGCAGTTGCGTCCCCTTCTCTTGCCCAGATACAGCATCTTGTCTATCAGGCCGAAGATGTCATCGAAGTTAGCGGCATCTTCAGGGTAAGATGCTGTGCCTGCCGTTGCCGTAATATATGAAGAACCGTTTTCAAAATCAACATTAACGCGTAGTGCACCGGAATCGGTATAGAGTCGTTCAAAAAATGAATTCTTCTCATCAAGTGAGATGTTCTTAAGATCGATCAGGAGAAGCTCATCCCCGCCGAATCGCCCGACAAGTCCGTATCCCTCCGTAAAATCCGCAAGCTTGGCTGCAACGGTGGTAAGGACCTTGTCTCCTGCGCCATGTCCGAAGCCGTCATTGAATAGCTTGAAATTATCCAGATCGATCATGGTAAAGGTGAAAGGCCTGTGTTCATCTATTAGGCTCTGAACAAACTTGGTGGCATAAGAACGCGATAGGATTCCCATTAAGGGGTCAAGCATTTCATCAAGGCTTATATCATCGAGCAGCTTGTCAAAAAAGCTGTACTTCCTCAGCCTGTCGATAGTGTAGACAACCTGGCCCTTATCCTTGCCTTCACCGCGCCTTAATACATCAGTGATGTCAATGAAGCTGCCGACCAGGCCGATTATTTCGTTCCCGTCGTAAAGAGGGCGCTTGGAGGCAATGATATCCCGCTCTTCGCCTCTGATGATGCACTTCCCCTGAACCTTATATGTGCTCCTGCCCGATAAGACCCTCAGCTCATCCTGTTTAAAGGGTTCGGGATCAGAATGCCATCCCATGTCTTCATCCGTCTTGCCAAGCAGGATATCCTGTGATTCAAATCCGTAAAAATCAAGAAAGGCCTGATTGACGCCAAGAAAGCGCCTGTCCTTATCCTTCCAGAAAACACAGTCCTGAGAAGTATTGATGATACTGTCGAAGAGCTCAACAGTCATTTTCATGATCTATAACCCCCGTCTCTTCTGAACATTGGCCAAATATTTGTATTCACGCCCTCATTCAGAAAATAAACCGAGTATATTATATCACATTTCGGGGGATAAATGTCTATTCATGATTTTTCAATTTTCAATCCATTCTCTCATTGATGGCAATCCCGTAATGCCTATCCATCAGCGCCAGTTCAAGACGGCTGTGGAAGCCGGATTTCTGGAGCATATTGGTGATATGCATCTTGACTGTCGATTCCCCTATGTTAAGCTTCTCTGCTATCTCCCTGTTGGAAGCTCCGGTAACCAGTTCCTTCAGCACTTCGACCTCCCTGTCGGTAAATTCCGTGCTCATGGCATTTCCTATCGGGACCTCGACCTGTTCACTGGGATACACGGTTTCGCCCGCCATAACGCGGTCCATTATCTCCAAGATCGGCTGCTCCTGTATCTCCTTCTGCCAGAAGCCCTCCACTCCTATCTCCCTTGCCTTTCTTTCGTATGACAGTTCCGGCATGGATGTTACCACGATTATCTTCACATCAGGCTTTATGGCCTTTATCTTTTCCGCCGCATTAAGCCCGCTCATGCTGCCCGGGATGAGCACATCCATGAGCACAAGGTCCGCATTGTTTTTCTCGATATATCCGACAGCCTGAACAGCCGTGGGAAAAGATGCCGCAAGGGTATATCCTTCGGCCCTTTGCACCATACTTTCAAATATCTCTCTTATCATGCGGAAGTCCTCCGCTAT
>JAILCT010000204.1 GCA_024690425.1 Lachnospiraceae bacterium
GGAGGGTCTACACATGATAAGAAAAAAAGAGTACAAGTTTTGGTTCTGCACCGGTTCACAGGATCTCTACGGAGACGAGGTATTAAGGCATGTTGCCGCACATTCCAGGGAGATTGTTGATGAACTCAACAAGTCAGGCCTGCTTCCCTATGAAGTAGTATGGAAGCCGGTTCTTATCACAAATCAGCTTATAAGGCAGACATTCAACGAGGCCAATGCCGATGAGTCATGCGCCGGCGTGATCACATGGATGCACACATTCTCGCCTGCAAAGTCATGGATCTTGGGTCTTCAGGAATACAGGAAGCCTCTTCTTCATCTTCATACCCAGTATAATGAAGAGATCCCTTACGACACGATCGATATGGACTTCATGAATGAGAATCAGGCTGCCCACGGCGACAGGGAATACGGCCATATAGTCAGCAGGATGAGGATAGAGCGCAAGGTAGTTGTCGGCTACTGGAAGGATGACGAGGTAAGGAAGCGCATCGCATCATGGATGAGGACTGCGGTCGGCCTTATGGAATCAAGCCATATCAGGGTCATGAGGGTTGCAGATAACATGAGGAATGTTGCCGTTACAGAAGGCGATAAGGTTGAAGCACAGATCAAGTTCGGCTGGGAAGTTGATGCTTATCCTGTAAACAGCATAGTTGAGAGTGTCAACGATGTGAGTGATTCTCAGGTTAATGAGCTCCTTGACGAATATTACGCAAAGTACAACATAATACTTGACGGACGTGATCCTGAGGAGTTTAAGAAGCATGTTGCGATTCAGGCAAGGATTGAGCTTGGTTTCGAGAAGTTCCTTGAAGAGAAGAATTACCAGGCCATAGTCACCCACTTCGGAGACCTCGGAGGCCTTAAGCAGCTTCCGGGACTCGCAATACAGCGTCTTATGGAGAAGGGCTACGGCTTCGGTGCCGAGGGTGACTGGAAGGTTGCCGCAATGGTCCGCCTTATGAAGATAATGACAGAGGGCATGAAGGATGCCAAGGGTACTTCTATGATGGAGGATTACACCTACAATCTCGTCAGGGGTAAGGAAGGGATCCTTGAGGCCCATATGCTTGAGATATGTCCATCGATCGCAGACGGCCCCATCAGTATCAGGGTTAAGCCCCTCTCGATGGGTGACAGGGAGGATCCCGCAAGGCTTGTATTCACATCCAAGGAGGGAAGGGGTGTAGCTGCTTCGCTTGTAGACCTGGGTAACAGGTTCCGTCTTATCTTAAATGAGGTTGAGTGTAAGAAGACTGAGAAGCCCATGCCCGAGCTTCCGGTTGCGACCAACTACTGGACACCTTATCCCGATCTGTACACGGGTGCCGAAGCCTGGATACTTGCAGGCGGAGCACATCATACAGCCTTCACGTATGACCTTAGTGTGGAACAGATGGCTGACTGGGCCGAGATGTCGGGAATTGAAGCAGTTATAATAGACAAGAATACAACGATCCCTGCATTTAAGAAGGACCTTAAACTGGGAGAAATCTTCTACAGATAACATAAAATAAGAGGACGGGGGTGTGCCAGGGGGGACGGTTCTTTTGGCACACTTGTCATAAATAATATCTATAATTTGGATTGCTTCAAGTGTGCCAAAAGAACCGTCCCCCTGGCACACCCCCGTCCCCTATTTCATGATAATTTACAGCGGCAGATCCACGGGATCCCAGCCGAAGTCCTGATATTTGGTTATCTTAAGATCATTGGCCTTAACGTAATCGGCTATGATCTGTCCTCTTATTTGCGCACGTTTCTCATCATCCATCGCCTTCGTCAGATCGTCAAACCTGTTTCCGAAGATCTTCCTGGCAGTGGGGAGATAGTCAGAGCCGTCACCGACAACTTCCATCTCGGTAACCTCATAATCATCGCCTGACTTTTTAAGGTGGATGCATCCGGGATAGGAACCGCCTGACTGTGTTGCCAGAGTATCACCTTCAAGATTGTAATTATCGATCCAGTAGTCACCCCAAACCTTGATATCATCGGGATCACTGTCATCGGTGCCGACCAGATTGACCATAGGTATCGACACATCCGTTTTTTCATAATTCTTGCCGCATTCTTCAACGATATATTCATATACGGCAGCCATCAGCTTATCGTCACCGGGATACTTATATGCCGGCAGAACCCCTGTGTCCTTCGAAGCTCCTTCGCGGGTAAAGGTAAGAGAGTTGCCGTCAAGGTCAAGTATAAGGTTATCGCCTTCGAGCTTGTAATTATAGGAATTGTCGGCCTGGATGAGCACATTGCTTCCCCACATTACATCGATATCATCCTGCATGCTTATAACACCCGAGTGGTCCTCGTTAAGAGTCACGGAATATTCATAGGTAACTTCCTCACCTTCGATCTCCTCGGTCTCGCTAAGCTTATAGACTCCGGGATAATCGGCATACATGGTCTGAGGTTCAAAATCAGTATACTTGATCGAATCGATTATTGCGGACAGGGTATCGCTCACTGCCATGTCCATCTCTTCGTCTCCCGACTTATGTGTGATAAATTCAAACATCAGGACACCGCCGTTATATTCTCCGGTAAAGATGTCCTCTGCAAGGCCCGATCCGGTACCGTTATCCTTAGGGGTTATCCAGTATCCCCATTTATCGCCTGTTCCCGGGAAATAACTCTCACTCTTTGTTATCGACTCGGGATCTTCGAATCCATTCACTAGTTCCTCAAGAACTTCATCCTCCTGTCTCTCCGGGATGTTGGTTATTGCCATCATATTTGTGCCGGCTGACTCTCCGGTATATACGAAGGAAGTCATATAGTCAGCTTCATTTACCGTTATGACGGAAGGATCATACTCAACCGACCAGCCCCAGCTGCTTTTGTATTCTTCATACTCGGGAAGCTTGACATCCTCTGCTTCATCGTTATCGGCATCTTCCGTTTCCG
>JAILCT010000214.1 GCA_024690425.1 Lachnospiraceae bacterium
TAGTCTTCCGAATACGGTACATCAAGGGATGCCAGAGTCTTATCGTAAAACGCATGCATTTTCTTCATGCTGTCTTCATTTTTATAAACGAACTTCCCGTCCTTTATATTGCTCATGTACTAACGTGATCCTTGCATATCGGAATTTCAGCCTTCATTTTCAATGATCCTGTCCACGGCTGTCGGAAGGTGCATCATGGTATTCGCCTTCCCTTTAAAGAAGTTTTCAAACTCACATTTAAGAGCATCTTCCGGTTTGATCAGACAGTGATCTCAATCTGATTTCCTTCCATACCGACTATGCAGCTCTCATAATAGCCATCGCCTGTAGTCCGGGGACCGCTTAATACCTCAAAACCGTCTTCCCGGAATCGTCTTGTCAAATGATCGACTTCCTCAACACTGCCTACAGAAAAAGCTATATGGATATATCCGGTACGATCGGCCGACTTTGTAATATCCTCCATAGAGGGTTTATTCATGATCTCTAGCCGTGCTCCATCGTCAAAACTGATAAAGAATGATCTGAACCCCGTTGTATTGTTACGGTATCCATCGTTCGATACCCCTCCGAGATACTTTACAAAGAAATCTCTGACCGATTCCGGCTCGTTCACATACATGGCAACATGTTCTATTTTCATATTCGATCCTCATTTATCCGGTAAGATGATCATTGCACTTTTTTAACCACTTATAGTATTTCTTCTTTTTAATCTATTTCCACGGTCTTACTTTGCCGATCCAGCCGTTTTCATTCCAATACTTAAAATCGGTGTATTCGGGATCCTTTTTTCCGAGTTTCGTCTGCAGCATCCTTACCATGTAGAACTTTGCTTTCACCATAGCATTTGTATGACCCGGTCTATCATAATTTATGGCATGGAATTTTCGTGCGACACTGCTTAGCTTCTTTTGAAAGGATGCTTTCCTCTTGTCCTCGATCTTGTTCCAGTCAATTTCAGACATCAGTTTGAAACTGACGACTTTGATGGTAGAAATGCCCCACCAGGAAAGGCTGTCCTTAATATCCTTTGCTGTGGATCTTCCACCTGCTCCCAGGCACTGTGTGATTATCACCGCCCGCTTTCCGAACATTTCCTTTGCCGGGCGGTGAGGCATCCAACGATAGCCGAAATGGTCAAGCATCGCCTTCATTGCGCCGGTTGTATGGAAAACATATGCCGGGGATGTAAAAACAAGCAGATCCGCTTCACACAAGGACTTCTCGATCTTTTGCACCTTTTCAAAGTCCTTGCAGCGATCCGGTTCATTCCTGAAACACGCAGTACATCCTGCGCAGAAACCCGGGCCGTCTTTGGGGAGATCGTATTCCGTGATCTCTGAATCGTCTCTGAACTGCTCTAAAAATATTTCCTTCATCCTGTATGTAACACCATGTTTTTCGGTTCCGTTTATCACTGTGATCTTCATTTTATTTTTCTCCGCGCTCTCTTTTTCACTGCCGCTTCGTTTCCTTCCGGCCGTATGACTGTAAAAAAAGATAAAGGCCGAGGAGATTGAAACTCCCCTCGGCTCCTCATCTGTTTCCGCTCAGAAGATCTGTCCGGGCAGCTTTATTTTCTTCTAACCGAATCGTATAGTCCTTTTTATTCAATGTTTTTTTCCTCCTGAATACTTGTGACCAAAAGATGCTTTTCAGCGGGAGGCTTGTCGATCGAAAGCAAGCCCAAAGGCTTAATATCACCGGCTGCGAAAAAACCTCAGGATCACGTTGCAGTCGGGAAGGATAGTTCCGCAAGATTTGCGGCATTTCTCTTAAGTCGTCTGAATATGTAAATCTGGAATATAAATATCGGGATCACAATGGCCACTACCATAGCGGCACCGATATGTGTTGTCCTCTCTATTTCCGCTGTCATGACCTCTACATTATCTCCGGCATGAATAAGCATGTTTGCGGCAAAAAAGTCAAAAACAGTATGCCAGAATACGGGAACAAAATATGCAAGAAGGTATTCCTTTACTACAGACCCGCTGCCTGTTGCTTTGTTATATCTGGCAAGTCCAAGATGCCTTCCCATGGCAAGTCCCAGCATCATATGCACGGTTATATTCGGCAGCCTCATCAAAAGGCCCGCGAAGCCGGCACTGTAAACAAAATCTTCTATAATGGTAAATCCGAATCCGACAGCCCCTGCTGCCAGCATATATTCATATACATTTCTCCATTTTTTTCTGAAAATGCATAATACGATAAGCGTAATGATCAGCTTCGCGAGTTCTTCATTCAGTGCAGCGGAAAAAAGCGCATGGTTGAAACTGGCAAGTAATGCGGGACCATCTGTGGGGGCAAACCCGGTCACAGCCTTGAATGCAAGTCCGATTATTAAGAAAAAAACAAACGAGAGCGGCACAGATAAAAGTCCAAGTATTACCGGCAGCACAGCCTGCCCTCTGGAAATTCTGTACTCTCCTTCCCACGCGATCATATTCCTGTAAAGAATACCCAGGATGATCAGACATACAACAAAACTGATGATCGATACCATATCATTCCCCTTTCTGTTCTCTTACTCTTCACTCCACTTCTTTGCCCAGATTTCATTGGCTTTGGATAATCTGTTTTTACCGATCAGACAGAGTGCAATGATTCCTATGATCACAACTGCAATGAACTCATACAACAGCCGTCCCGTACCATACTGCTGCGTAAGTATGCCATTTCCGGAAAGTGACGGGTCCGTTGTAAAACAGATAAAATCATATAACCCGTGTGCCAAAACCGGGAATACCGCGCTGCCTGTTCCTAAATATAAAGCGCTAAGCAAAAATGCCATGAATGTAGAATGGAATACCTGTGATGCGGTCATGACCAGATCTGCACCCTGTGTCAGATTTCCTGCATGAGAAAGTCCGAATATCACAGCCAGAATGATCATCGCAGCGAATCTCCTTTCTCTGCGGACATATCTCATGACGATAGCCAGGGAAAATATCCTGAACATCGTCTCTTCTGCTAATCCGGCTGTAATCCCCATAATGACCGCCTTAAGGGAAGGAACAAAATAAAACGAATGAAAAAATAGTAATGGTTCGATCAGAGTTAAGACCAAAATGATCCCCAGGGGGATCATTAATATACATATATCCCGGGCCGGAGCTTCAGGCTTAACAAAACCTTTAAATTCCGGTGAGAACCAGCGCCAAAAGATCAGCATCAGTATTATTGCCAAAATGCATAAAGCTATATTCCCTGCATTTTCCGAAACCGCATCACCTATATAACCTGCTATTCCTGCTAAAACCGCCGGAATGATCATGCTGAGTATAACGGCGATATAGGGCTTCTTTTCGCATATCGAATGCTGTCTTGGTTTTTTGTCCATGTGTAACCTCCTGATATTATCCTGCTGTCTGTACGATTTTTTCTGCCATAGATCCAAGTATTACCTCCATAGAAGTTTATATTTCAGGGCTTTCTTCGGACAGGCATCAATACAGGCTCCGCATTGAATGCATTCCGTACATTTTGCATTTTTCCCTTCCGAGACCATTGTCTTTACATCCAATCCCATGGTGCAGGACATGCTGCACTTTCCGCACGAAACACAGGCATCCCTGTCCGCTTCAACATGCAACTGAGGAAGATGAAGCAGGCGCCCCAATGTGCTGCCGATAACCATGAACGGCGCCATCCAGCAAATGTAGTGGCATGCAGCTCTTCTCCCATGGATCAGAGCCGGTAACACAAGGATCAGAATGACACCGTAGTAGATCACATAGTTGTATATATCCGCCACCGAGATTCCATGATCCGTCATGTAAAAAGGATCGATAGTCACATCATTTTTGCCCAGGATAAACGTTATGATGATTGCGATCATCCAGACGACCCAGATCACATACTTTATTCTGTTTCGCCATCCCTGTTTTGCCGGTTTCGGATTGCACATAAACAGACATTCCTGAAGGCCTCCGGCCGGGCAAAGATACCCGCACCATACTCTTCCCAAAAACATCGAAAGAACGAGCATACTGACAAACACGATAAAGCTACCGTTCATTATATGCTCGGACGCAGCCCGGATAATAAGGTACGGAGAAAAATACCATATTGTGATCGGGAACAAAAGAAAAGAAACCACTAATAGAGTTTTTCTGATTTTCTGTCTCATCTGCTGCTTCCCTCCCTTTCACTCAGTAGTCTCTTTGCCTTTGTGCACCATTTTAAATATGCCTCATAAGTATCAACACCAAAAGATGCCGTCAGGTAATAATATATGTGGTCTTCGTCATCCAGGATCTTTTCTAAAGACGCGCAGTATGATTTCAGCAATTTCAGATCTGACTTTATCTGTTCTTCAAAAACTTCAATATTATGTACGGAAACTGACCTTCTGTCCGCACCGCCGAAAAACAGTTTCAGCAGAGTTTCATATTTCAGCTCATTGCCTGCCTGCTCTTCCCGCAGCCATGTGATGAGGGCCGTCTTTCCCTCATCAGTTATGTGATAAGTCAGTCTTTCGCGACCGCCCACAGATGTATCGTTCTTAACGATCAGGCCGCCGTTTTCCATATCCTTAAGCGCGGGATATATGTTTCCAAAACTTCCTTTCCAGAAAAAACTGATTGCTCCGTCAATCCGCTTTTTTATATCATAGCCGGTTAAATCTTCATGACTGAGAAGCCCCAGGATCACCATATCGATCTTTCTTTCTTTTGCCATATTGCCATCCCTTCCATGTATCTGTATGATATATCTGTTTGATATATCTATATCATTGTATGAAAGAGTAAGCAAGTGCTTTCAACAAAAAAAAGAAGAGGTAATGCGACTTAGGGTACGTTGTCTGCATCAATGGTTCTTCTTTACTGCAAATCTGAACATATCTGAACCAAGGATTTTCACATTTATCTTATCTGCCTCATTTTCAAGAAGCTTTATTTCACTGTCTGTAAGTTTAGCGTTTGCTGCTGCATATAGGTCATCAACCTGATAAGGCTTTCTGCAACCACAAATAGGCACAATTCCCTTAGTCACGCAAAATGCCATAGCAACCTGCGGTATATTAAGATCATGCTTTATCTTTCCCTCTTTTATGAGTGTGATGATCTCTTTTAAGTTTTTCTCTATATCTGAGGGAAGATGGAGCCAGTATATATCTACATATTCACGCCCATAGTCCTGCGCCAGATCAAAGATCAGAAGATCCTTTTCCTTCGCTCTGTCATAACACTTTCTGATCGTGTCAATATCAACACTTTCTCCCCGAAGCACCTTACCATATACCGCACTTCCCCAGGAATTAGTTCCCACAACAGCTAACGGTTTTAAAATATCCATCTTGCACCTCCAAAAACTTTCCATCAATACAATATTCGTCTTGAATCTGTCTTCCTTTTCAAATTCGGGGAGTTTTTCCACTGTGCCCCAGTACTATTTCCAGTTCCTTTATGCTGTGCGTGTGACTGTGTTTTTCTTCATTTATCACATGCATTAGTCCCACTCCGTCTCCAAGGTACAGGAAAGCCGCCATTAGCGGCGTACAATCGCTTTATCGCCTCTTTTTTGCATTAGGCTGTTGCAATCGCAGTTAGCTACAGCTAACATTAATAATAACACTCGTTAGCTTGTTTGTCTATCAAAATTCTACTGCTTCTATTTTTGTATCTCATCACCACCATTTTTTATATAAATTAAAACGGCGGTGAGGAATCGTTTCAGACTCTTCACCGCCGATTAAGTTTCGGTTCTGCTATTTTGTTTTCTTTATTTAAGTTTAGCTCCGTCCTTAAATGCCTCTCCGACTCTGCCGCCTACTTTATAGTATCCATGGGTGTACGGATCAAATGCGATAGCTTCAAGTGAATCAACATCCACTTTCCCATCCTTCATGTTAGCTTCTTCAACGGATGTTCTTAAAACCTTCCCGATAACTCCAAGTCCGGTATCATCGCTCTGATACTCGATAAACTCACACTCCATAGCAATTGGGAACTCATTGATGACCGGTGCATCTACAAGATCGGATTTGGTATATGTCATGCCGCTCTTTGCAAACTTCTCTTTTTCGGTATTTCCGCTTGCAATACCAAAATAATCAGCCTCTACAACATGCTTTACATCAGCGATATGAACTACGAAGCCTTTTCTCGCCTTGATGTTCTGAACGGTCTTATGCGTCTCCGTCAGGTTAAGTGCCACGCGATCACGCTCCAACATGGTTCCCCATGCCGCATTCATCACGTCCACGCTGCCGTCCTCGTTGAATGTCGATATCATAAGTACCGGCATCGGGAAGATTGCTTCTGTTGTCTTGATCTCCTGTTTCATTGCTTTAGTTCCTCCTGTCTTTTTACCCTATGGCAAGGTTTACTTACTATTTTGTATTCTTTAT
>JAILCT010000229.1 GCA_024690425.1 Lachnospiraceae bacterium
CAGATGCGCCTGCACCATCTCCTGGTTGCCATTCTCCATGGCTATCTGTTCAATGTCATTTAATGCCTCACGGCTTTTCTGTGTAAATAAATTGATATCCATAAAACCTCACCTGCCTTTCCTCGTATAATAATTTATGCCCCCCTCTGACTGTATGTTATTATACACCTATTGTTAGCACTCGTCAAGTGTGAGTGCTAATCAAAAAATGAAACAGGGGGACGGTTCCTCGGTTCATTTTTTGAACACCAAAGAATTCACTTTTGTGGCACATAAAATGAAACGGGGAACCGTCCCCCTGTTTCATTTTATAAATCTTCGGGCATTATCTGCATAAGGGTATTGCTGGCCGATGTACCGTCCTCACCGATCTCTAAGATGAGGCGGTTGGCCTGATTGGAAATGACCTGCTCAAAATAGTTGCGCACAGACCTGGCATTACCGAAGTTCTCGCCTTCGTAATACCTCAGCTGTGAAATACGGTTTATTATATACGGATAGAGTGACTGGTCGATAAAATAATCCTGCTTGGCACAATTGATAAGGAATATCTGTGCCAGCTCCTCATCCGAATAGTCATTAAAAAATAAGTACTTGCTGAAACGAGACTTAAGTCCCGGGTTGGAATTAATGAACCTCTCCATAAGATCGGGATAGCCTGCCACAATGACCACAAGCCTGTCTCGGTAATCCTCCATGAGCTTAAGCAGGGTGTCTATAGCCTCCTGGCCGTAATCACCTTCCCTGTCACTTACGAGTGTGTAAGCTTCGTCTATAAAGAGAACCCCGTCAAGGGCTGATTCTACAAGGTCATGTACCTTCTGGGCCGTCTGACCCATATAGCCGGCAACAAGACCCGAACGATCCGTCTCAACAAGGTGTCCCTTGTTTAAAACACCAAGTGAATGATAGGCCTCACCCATTTTACGGGCAATTGTCGTCTTACCCGTACCGGGATTGCCTGTAAACACCATATGACGGGATATCTCGGTTGACTTAAGCCCCTTCATCCTGCGAAGCTTCTGTACCATCATGAGATTGACCATATCATGGACTTCCTTCTTGACGGCATAAAGGCCTATAAGAGAATCAACCTCTTCGAGAACCTGACTGACGTCCTTCTTGACCTCATTACTCTCCTTGGCAAAGAGAGTCGCATTATCCTCTTCAACCTGCTCACGGAGGGTACGCTCTCTTTTCTGCATACCCGGAGCCTGAGCCCCGTTGTTAATACCGGATACGGTTGCGGCTACTGAGCGTGACTCTTCCCTCTTATAAACCGTATCTCCGTTTATAAGTTCATCATTCTCTTCTATCTGCTCAATATACTGGGTACATAGATTGGAAAAATGCTGAAGGAGCATGACAGGATACTGAAGGCGCATACAGTCACAATTGATGACAAGATTACCCACCAGTACAAATGCATCTATGATCTCCCTGGCACTTACAAGATAACACTTACCGCCCATGTTGGCATCCTTCTCCTCATGGGCAATTATCTGCAGACTCCTGGGTATGTGCCTGAGTATTGAATCTTCACCGATAATGTTATCGCCGAAATTCTTCTTTAAGATATCCTCATCTATAAGTATCTGGAACATGACATTTATGGTCATGATCTCAGGCTCGGACATCTTACCGTCACTGCGCGCCAAGAAATAAGCTATATTCAACGCTTCATCCCTGAACATGTTATACAGCTCATCCTTATTGTTCTTATTGATATCTCCACCATACATGGAGCATATATCCCTGCATTTTTTCAGCGCCGCAAAAGCCGGATTCATATATGGTTCCCTTCCAGTTATTTATACACAAAAGCCCATCCTGCATATTTTAACATATAATGATTCACTTTGGTATATAAAACATACGTCTAGTTTCCGTCATATTAGTCAGTCAATATGATCGGTTATATGATATTTGTAAAAAAACATGAGATTTTATAAAAAATTCATTGGCATTTTCTCTTGAAAAGGTGTTAATATAGACATATCGGGGGTATAAATTCATTTCTGGACCCATTGTTTTGTTTCAGGAGGAACCTATGCGAAGCATATCTGGATGGTTCCGACGATTTGCCGCCGAATGTCATAAGGGGGTACCGCTTGCGGTGGATTCCTTATGACCTGTGAGGGGGCATTTCATCAGAGTAGGAGTGTGAACTATGTATAATGTGAATGATGTTGTAGTCTACGGCAATCAGGGCGTTTGTGAAGTCGTTAACATCGGCACTCTGTCCATGTCAATGGTTGACAAAAAGAAGGAGTATTATACCCTGCGTCCTTTCTATCATCAGGATGCCGCCGTTTATGTGCCTGTAGACAATGTAACCACTGTGATGCGTCCGGTCATTTCCAAAAAAGAGGCAGAATCACTCATCAAGCGTATACCCGATATCGAAAATGCCTGGATCATCAACGAGCAGGAGCGTGAAACCCAGTATAAGACAGCGCTCAGGACCTGTGACTGTGAGGAACTGGTCAAGATCATCAAGGCCCTGTACAAACGCAAGAAATCGCGTATTGATGCCGGCAAGAAGGTCACCGTGGTCGATGAGCGTTATTTCAAGCAGGCAGAGAATCAGCTGTATGAAGAACTTGCCTATGCCCTTAACATGAACAAAAATGAAATAGGCGATTATATAAACAAAAGCATGAAAGCAAATAAAAAACAAGCCGGTTGATCCGGCTTGTTTTATTCTCAGTCCAAACTTCCTTCTATTCAATAGTCAGGCCGCTCCAGATATCATCGGGAACAAGAGCTACATAAGTACGTCCTGTATTGATCTGGATCTCATCACCGTTCTTATCATAGTAAAGGGTCGGTGACAGTTCATCTTCCTTAGACCATGTAATGGGGATGCACTTACCGTTGGTAATGTAATAACCGTCACGATTGTAATCGATCGAATGGAACATCATGTATCCGTTATTATCAAACTGTACATACCGGCAGTTCTGTATCAGCAGGTTCTTAAATGACAGCTGCTCATCGTTGTTGCCTGCATCCACATGCTTCTGACCGTATTCGGAGTAAAGATAGGTTCCGCTCGCCGCATCATAGTCAAGATAAGGCTTGTTATGCTTGTAGGGCATCTGAATATGGGATGCCGACTTAGCATCCGAATACTGGGACAGATCATTGGGTGCGCTGTCAGGTGCAAACTGATAATGAGGTCCCTTGTAGTAATCATTGTAGGTTTTGGAGTACTTGGGATGTGATGCAAAGTTCTTGTCTATATCACCCTCTAAAATATACTCAGTGAACTCCCTGGACTTACCGTTATTTACACGCGAAAATGTTCCGGAGAAATTCTCAACATAATCCTTAGCCATGTAATCATCAATATAGAAGGGACCGCCGTCATGACATACAACCGCATTCCACTCGGGTATGATCTGAAGGTTGGTAGGTCTTGTACTTCTTATCGATCCTATCTGCTTAACTGAATTATAGTCCTTGAAAAGAACCATGAAACGGGTTACACCGTCATTAGCCGTTGAGTTGGTCATCTCATATACAACATCGGACTGGGTCAGACCGTAATGCGGCAGTGCCGTCTTCTCGTTATCTACCATCGCCGCGATAGGTCTCTGGTCCTTAAGTGACTCATCTATCCACTCATTGGTGAGCTCGCTGCGATACATACCTTCACGTGATTCCTCGACTACTTCCTCACTT
>JAILCT010000038.1 GCA_024690425.1 Lachnospiraceae bacterium
TGCAGATACTCTATAAATAAGCAGGAATGAATTAATATGCGCCATTGGCGCATTCAGTTCAAGGGCATAGGCGGCAGCCGATGGTTTCCTTTATAAATAGATAAAGCCAGGGAATTGTCCCTGACTTTGTCTACAGTCTGAGCAGACCGCATGATGCGGTCTGTTTTTATGCTCTTTTATTTGAGCGGCCCTTAGACTATAATAAAGGCACTGATATACCGTAAAGGTATTACGAGGAGGATGGTATCGTGGAATTAAGGCATATAAGATACTTTTTGGCTGTTGCGGAGGAAAGAAACCTTAGCAGGGCCGCAGAAAAGCTGCTCATCGCACAGCCTCCGTTAAGCCGTCAGATAAAGGACCTTGAAGAGGAGCTTGGAGAAAAGCTGTTCATACGAAAGAACAACGGTGTGGCTCTTACCGAGGCCGGCATAAAGTTCAGGCAGTATGCCACGCAGATAGCGGCGCTTGCCGACCGCTCTGTCGAAGATATAAAGGATATGAAGGGCCTTACCGGTATCCTGTACCTTGCGGCAGTTGAAGCAAAGGCACCGCAGATAATATCCAAGTGGATAGGTGATTTTGCGCAAAAACACCCCGGGGTCGAGTACAATCTGTGGAATGGCAATACGGATGATGTTGTTCACAGGGTAAGGAGCGGCCTTAGCGAGATAGCTGTCATAACAGCACCGTATGATGCCGAGGAGCTTGTAGGATTTGAAGTATACAGGGAACCCTGGGTTGCGATGATCCCATCTTCCCATCCGCTTGCAAAAAAGAAGAATAAGACCATAAAGCTTAAGGAACTGGAAGGATACGACCTGCTCATACCTTCAAGGTCATCAAGGTTAAGAGAGATAGAAGAATGGTTCGCTCCTCTTGATATTAAGCCCCGGATAAGATGCCGGCTGGCACATATGCAGAATGCCATTGAGCTCACCGGTGCAGGCCTTGGGATCGCGATCTTTCCGGCGACAGTGTCGGATTATATCAAGGAAGGCATAATAATAAAGCGCATAACCGATCCGGATGTTTATGCCACCTATGTATGTGTCCGCAGCAAGGAACATAAGCTGTCAAGGCTCGGAGAGGAATTCTGGAATGAAATAACCGGAAGACGGAAAGGGGAAATGCGACATGGAAACATGGATGCAGGAACTTATAATACAGATAGAGAATAGAGCAGGAGCGGAGAGGGCAGCGCACTACCAGACCGTTATCCTGCCTCAGATCATAGCTGATTTTTACAGGATGCTCAAGGATGCACCCATCGGGAAGCCCGTCAGAGAAGATTACCGCATGGAAGATGCTTCGATGACCATAATCCTTGAAGGTGAGCGTAAGCGCAGCGGATCTGCAATCCTCAAGGCCTACATTGCGTAATAGATATCAAAACAAATAAGTGCAAAACAGGCCTGAATCCGTGCAGAAGAGGTATACCTTGTATTTATCAGTGTATATTTATCAGGTAAGATCCGCAGAAGGAGACCGGTATGATAAAGAGCAGGACCAAATATGAAGCGACCGAAGATGAGATAAGAAGCCTGTTTGAGGAACACGGAGTCGGTAAGGTTGTTAAAACGGGACCCCTTGGAGACGGTGAGTTCAACGCAGCCTTCAAGGTGACATGTGATGACGGGATTGACTATGTCTTAAAGATCGCACCGCCCACAGATGCGAAAGTACTGACCTATGAGAGGAACATGATGGATTCCGAGGTTTACTGGTACGGTAAAATGAAGGAAACCACTGATATCCTCTGTCCTAAGGTCTACGTGTCCGATTTTTCGGGCAGGATCATAAAGAGCAGCTGCTTTATCATGCAGATGATGGAAGGAGACCCCCTGTGGAAGTGTGATTTTACACCCGAAGAAGCCATGAGGGCTCAGGCAGAGAAGATCGCTATGCTTACAAAAATTCATACCATCAAAAACGACAGGTTCGGATACAGACAGTCCGGCCTTCATCCTTCATGGTATGATGCAATAAAAGCCATGACCGTAAATCTGATAAGCGACTGTAAGAATCTGGGATATGAGACCCCGGATGGGGAGAAATTCCTTAACTTAATTGAAAAGCATGAAGATATATTGAGGCAGGCACCCTGTCGGATGGTCAACTTCGACTTATGGGACAGTAATGTTCTTTACGATAATGGGAAGCTTGTATGGATCGACCCCGAAAGGGGATTCTGGGGTGACCCTGTGGCTGACTTTATCACACTGGGCCCGGGACAGAAGGCGCCACTGTCAGATAAGCAAAAGGAGATCGAGATATACAACATGACAGCGACAGAGAAAATTGAGCTTAACAGGGACAGTGAAATAAGATATGCCTGCGCTGTTGCATATCTTGCGCTTATTGAAGAAGTGGAAAAATATGTAAGATACGAACCCGATCATCCGAATTATATAAGAAATACCGCCGATGCAAGGGATATGTACGACATGGCATTCGAAGTCATGAAATAAAACGGACGAACGGACTAAATAAAGAAACTCAAGGAAAGCTTCGGGCTTATCGGATGTGCGCTGATCAGTGCCATCCTGTTCGTGCTGCTCATGATCCCGACGGTTCTTATCGGACGCCGGATGAATCTATTAAAAATGAACGCTTCCGCAGTAAATCATAAATACTGACGGAAAATGAGCTGCATATTAAAACAACAGAGAGAGCATAACATATGGATAAAAAAGGATCAGCGGAAAATTCAATACTGCGAATAGCCATCTGCGATGATGATAAGGCAGACCGCGAGAGAGTCAGTGCTCTTGTGGAAGAATATTTAAATGAACGGAACTTCAGGTCGGATGTCAGGGTATTTGACCACCCTGATTCACTGATAGAAGAATGCGAAAAGTTCAGGCCTCATATCTATGTTCTTGACATAGTCATGCCCATGGTCACGGGAATCCAGGCGGCGAGGGAACTTAGGTGGAACCAGCCGGATGCACAGATCATCTTTGCAACTTCCGAGAGCTCTTTTGCCTTAGAGTCTTTTGATGTAAACCCCATAAATTACATTTTAAAACCGATCGAAAAGGAGAAGCTGTTTACTACCCTTGATATGGCTGTTTCCCGTGTGGATATTTCCAACGAGAAAAGCATTTCCGTCAAAGTCAAGGGCGGTATACAGACACTTCACCTTACCGATATCCTTTATATAGATTACCGAAACCACGTGGTTTCATACCATATGAGCGATGGCAGTATCATTTCTACTCCCACCTTAAGAATAGGCTTCGCGGAATATCTTAATGTTAATCATCCCGGAAATGACTTTGTAAGATGCCATGAATCGATAGCCGTGAATATAGCCGCGATCGATAAACTTACCAAAACAGATATCATGCTTCGCGGCGGCGAACAGATACCCGTGGCAAAAAGCAGGTATTCCGAAGTCATGGACGCTTATATGGACTTCAGACTGTAAGAGGAACTGTTATGGATAGCAAAGCAAACACTTATGATATACCCAAGAGAGACGGAAGCGTATGGCCGGAGGATATCTGTCCCGCATACACACCAAGAGAAGACGCGATCCCAAGCATTAAGGGGTGCTGGTACTGCAAATATGCGGATTTTCATCTGAAGGAAGAACGGGCTCTTGAAGTTGGGATTTGTCAATGGCCCAGGAAGGTTATAGAATAGATTTATGCGTACCTTTCTTTTAACAGCTATCATTTTAAGTATATCTGCTTTACTCTATGAAGGCTATGTGGTTTTCAGAAACCTTAAGAATAAGCTTCATGCGTATCTGTTCCTTAACTGTGTCTCGATGCTGGTCAGTAATACAGGGTATCTGCTGCAGTTACTGTCGAAAACAGAAGATGCATATATTGCAGCACTTAAGTTTTCATATGCCGGACGGGTATGGATCGTTTTTTCTCTTTTCATGTTTACGGCAGAATTTTGTCATGTCAGGATTTCCAAACACATTGTAAGAGCTTTTATATTGATCGATGTGGCAGTTTATGCATCCGTATTTACTCTGCAGATGCATCAGTTTTATTATTCCAAGATCTGGTTTGATAAGACCGGTATGTTCCCTGTCCTTCTGCACAGGAACGGTATCGTACATAAAGCCTTTATGCAGTGTCAGGCCGTTGTGATCTGCTTTATTCTGTTTTTGCTCTTCAGGTCCATAAAGGATCATAAAGGCAAGCTCGCCAGAAAACGTATATATATCATTATCGGCGGGTTTCTGATCTCGGCTGTCCTGTATTTTATTCAGATAACCCATGTTCTCTTTGTTACTTACTATTTCGATATTTCGCTTCTGGGAAATGTGGCCATCACCGTTTCCATGTATATAGCCATATTCAGGTATAACCTGCTTGGAATAATCGACATGGCCAGAGAGTACATTGTTGACAGGTTATCCGAAGGAGTTATTGCCATAGATCCTGATGGGAGAGTGCAGTACTATAACGAACATGCCAAAGAATTATATCCGGAAATAGAAAAAGACCCGGGAAGTGTCGTGGATACACTCCGTGAGACGATCATAAAAGGGGAGACCATAACAGCGGGCGACAGGTATTATTCACCTGAAGAAAAAGAACTTTCAGCCGATGGGGAGATCATCGGAAAGCTGTACGCACTTGTCGATACCACTGCTCATAAACAGAAGGAATATAAGTTAAGATCCGATGCTGCGATCCTGGAAATGGCTGCAGACAGCATGAAAGAACGTCTTCGGGCCACTGAAGAGATCCTCAGCCGGGACAGGACAATGCGTCACGACAGGAGACATTTTGAAGCTCTTATCCTGTCCCTTATACAGGACGGAAAGACGGATGAAGCAAGGAGATACCTGGAGGAACGATTATCCCAGGAACCCCGCTCCAGTAAGCGTTACTGCGAGAATACAACGGTCAATGCCGCTCTCATGCATTATGTGACCATGGCAGAGCGGAATAATATAAACGTAACGGTATCTGCCAATATTCCCTATAATACAGGCGTCGATGAGATGCAGCTTGCCATAGCGATCAGTAACCTTTTCGAAAATGCCATTCACGCATGCATGAAGGTCACGGAGGCAGACCGTTTTATTGAGATCACGGCTCGTTTTAAAGAACAGCTCCTTTTAGAGATCGTTAATTCCTGTGACGGGAAGCAGGAGCTTGATGAAGAAGGACATCCCGTCACGACAGAAACAGGACACGGTATCGGGACCAGAAGCGTCCTTGATTTTGCAAATAAGACGGGCAGCGAGATCAGATACATAGCAGAGGATGACAGGTTTAAAGTCCGGATGATTATAGGGTAGGGCGATACATTGGAGGAGAGAGCAACGATCATGAAAAAAGGTGCATTATTTCTTTTGTTTATGACAGTGTTTTCCTGTCTTCTTGCAGGGTGCAGCGAGCAGCCCCGGGAAGGGAAGACCACCATAACCTTCCGGACATGGAACCCTGCAGATTCGGGACCTGACAGCCCGATCTACAAGATAATAGACGCCTTTGAAAAAGAGAACCCCGACATCGAAGTGGATTATCGCTTTGTTGAGTCCGGTGCATATCAGGAGCATATGCGGGTTGAACTTATCGGGGAGAATGGTCCCGATATATACGGGATCAGCTCAGGATCAGCCTTTGATGTATTTCGTTTGTTTGAAGAGGACCTTACGCCATACTGTGAAAACACCTGGGGACCTGACTGGCAGCATAAATTTCTTACTTCCTGCATGGAGCGTGTAAGCAATGAAGACGGGAAGGTTTACGGGCTTCCGCTTGGACAGACCTATGCCGGATATATGTGGGCAGATGTCAATATGCTGAGGTCTTATGGCTGTGAAGTTCCCAAAAGCTACAGTGATATGAAGGAAACCTGCCGGATACTCCGCGAAAACGGACAGCAGCCCCTCTCGATCGGTGCAAAGGACTCATGGATGAACCTTGATCTGTGGATGTCCATAGCGGCTGACTGTGACAGGGATCTCTTATACGATTGCATCGAGGGAAGGGCGTCCTTCGAATCGGAACCCATGATCGAATCCTTCAGGATATGGCAGGAATGTTTTAACAATGGGGTATTCCAGGATAAAGCCATTAAAATGCCGATCTATGACACGGTAAATGATATGTTCCAGCGTGATAAGACCATTCCTATGTTTGTAAACGGTTCCTGGGCCATGAACATGTACACGGTAAGCGATGAAAAAACACGTCTGAACTTTGATGGTGAAGGAGCGGATCATGATATCTTTCTAATTGACTGGAACGATGACGGAAAAACGGCACCTGTAACAGCAAATCCGGATGTGATCCTGTGCCTGAATCCCGAATCAAGGCAGAAGGAGGCCGCTTTCCGTTTTATGGCTTATCTGGTTGATGAGGGGCAGCAGCTTCTTGTTGATAAGTATCTTGAGTATATGCCCTCACTGGCCGACATGGAGCTGAATGTACAGGGGCTAAGCGATGACGGTAAGAAGAACCTTGAATATATCATAGAAAACGGAAAGACAAATGTTGCAGGACCCAGAGGGATCAAATACGAAGATATAAGCCTGGCTGTATGTGAAGCACTGAAAGATCTTGCCCTTGGCAGGATCACTCCCGAGGAGGCAGCTGAAAGGGTTCAAAAAATATCTCAGGAAACCATACGATAAACCGGGTCAATCCCTACGGAAAGGCCCGGCTTCTGATCATATATATTCTGGTTTTCTTATGCTGAAGCTGTTTCATCCACGGAATATATGCTTGATACTATCAGAGAGCTGTCATTGAAATTCCTGGTTGATGTTGCTGATAAGAAGATGATCCCTGCAAATATTGCTGCTACTATTGTTTCTGCTATTGTCTTTGTAATATCGATTCTTTTCATTGTTTTGTCCTCCTATATTAGAAATAATTGTTGGTTTTTTTCTTTTGTTGAGTTTATGATAATATAAAGCAGGTCACAAAAGTGTCACACGACCGTTTGATGAATATCCGGAGAGGTCAGAATGGAAACAAGGATAACAATAATAATTGACAACAGATCATGTGATGGTCTCAGGGGCGAATGGGGATTATCCGTATTGGTTCAGTATGCGGAAAAAAAGATCCTTTTGGATGCGGGGGCTTCGGATCTCTTTCTTGAAAACATGAAAAAGCTTGGGATCGATGTATCGGACATAGATCATGCGGTACTAAGCCACGCTCATTATGATCATGCAAACGGGCTGCCGGTATTTCTAAATAACAATAGCGACGCGAAGCTTTACGTGAGAGAGCATACAGCTGCCGATTGTTATGCCAAGAAATTCATTTTTCACAAATATATCGGGATCCCCCGTGATATGCTGTTAAAATACGCTGACAGGATCGAAATGGTTTCAGGCGATTACAAGATAATGGACGGAGTATGGCTGATACCTCATAAAACAGAAGGCCTTGACAGCATCGGTAAGAGAGAGTTGATGTTCAGAAAAACAAAAGGCAGATGGGTAACGGATGATTTTGCACATGAGCAAAGCCTTGTGATCGATACAGATAAAGGTCTTGTCATATTGAATTCCTGTTCACATGGTGGAGCGGCCAATATAATCAACGAAATTAAGACGACATTTCCCGACAAAAAGGTCTATGGCCTTATCGGCGGATTTCATCTGTTCAATAAGACGGAAGCTGAGATCAGAGGATTGGCGGAAAGAATCCGTAATACAGGCATAGAATACATCTGTACAGGTCACTGTACCAAAGACAGGGCCTTTGGAATACTCCGGGAAGAGCTGGGCAATATGATAGAACAAATGCAGGTCGGATATCAGATAGTGATCTGACAGACGTATCCCATGCCGGTGTTTTTAAATTAAAGGTTAAAGGATCTGCTCCAATTTTGCTTCAAGTGCTGATGCAGGCATTGCGCCCATAGCCTGGTCCACTTTCTTACCGCCCTTGATGAATACGAACGAGGGAATGCTCATTATCCCGAATTGGCCGGCGATCTCTTCCTGTTCATCGATATTTACCTTTCCAACCTTTGCCTTACCGGCATATTTTTCGGCAATGTTCTCTACAACAGGGCCCATCATCTTGCAGGGGCCGCACCAGTCTGCATAGAAATCCACCAATACCGGTATATCAGAGTTCATTACTTCGCTTTCAAAATTGTCTTTTGTAAACTTGTATTCCATTATTTTCACCATACGCTTTTACGCGCCCTTTCATTTTTTTCTTGTTTTTCTCAGCTGATAAGTTTATTATATGTGGTAAGGAAAATATATCAAGTACGCAAAATAAATTAACCAGGTAAGGAAAAACTGACTATGAATAAAAAAGAACCCTTGTGTGATACTGTCGGCGGAGAAGGCTGCGGGCTAAAAAAAGTCATAGATATCGTCGGAGGAAAATGGAAGATCATGATCTTATGTGTGATCGACCGGGAAGAAGTAGTAAGATATGGAGACTTGCGACGTACCATCTATGGCATAACAAATACCATGCTGGCCCAATCCTTAAAGGATATGGAAGGCGACGGGCTCGTAATAAGGAAACAGTACGATGAGATGCCTGTGAGGGTGGAATATTCGCTGTCTGAAAAGGCCAAGTCACTCATACCCATCCTTCTCGAACTTAAAAGATGGGGTGAGAACAATCTGTAGTTTGGGCTGTTCACGATCCCTGCAATCCTTATGGAACACAGAATAAAAGGAGCCTGCAGATCTGCAGACTCCTTTAAGTGGGAAAATGTCTAATACGTTTATGCAAAGGTCTTGTAATAAGCCTCAAGCAGTTCCTCTAAGTGTACTAAAAATTTCTTCATAATGATCGCCTCCTTTGATCTTAAACATTATCAGTTCTGTTCGGATCCGAATCATATCTTTTTCTCTTTCTGATGTAAGTATACCCCCGAATGTAGCTATTGTATAATACATATATTGGCTGGTTGGATATACCCAAAAAGTATGGCTGTATTCCTTATAGGAGCGGTCTGTTTTTCTGTATTGACACATGATAAAATGGTGTAAAAAAGGAAAAGGCGTGTTATGGCACAGATGGCGACGGATTTTATGAAGATGCCAGAAACAGGATAATGATCTATGAGATCTGATTCTCCTTAGCTCTCGGTCTTTACAAAGCATGCCCTTTTAAGGGATTCATAGCCAAACCTGTTTCTGATACTGTCAACGGTCGAGTCCATAGTCCGCAGCTTATCTATGCGTGGACCATCAAAGAGGTTATATTGGTAATATCCGTCATAGCTTGCCTGGGATGTATGTACCCCGAGCTGCCTTATAGGGCTGCCGTCCCACAGTTCATCAAAAAGGGCGCATGAAGCCCTGTATACCTTTTCTGTGATATCAGTGGGAGAAGACAGGGTCAACTGATGGGAACAGTGTCTGAATTCCGAATCGGTTATGGATACGGCAACTACTCTTATCATAGCGTGATCGGCCCTGATCCTTGTTGTGACTATTTCGGTCAAAGACAATATATAGTGTTTTGCTGTCTCTGCATCTTTAACGTCATACCGTATAGTCATTGAATTGCCATATCCCTTATTCCGTATAGCCTGGTCAGGCAAAAACTCCAGCTCATGTCCATTTGCATAGTTCCATAACACAAGGCCAAAGGACTTAAGGTGACTGTGTAATATGTCTTTGTCAAAATGGGCAAGATCGCCGATGGACCTGATCCCAAGGCTCCTAAGCTTTCTTTCTGAATTATGGCCTACATAGAAAAGATCACCTATGGGAAGCGGCCACATCTTATCAGGTATCTCCCGGGGGAAGAGGGTATGTACCCTGTCGGGCTTCTTAAAATCGGAGGCCATCTTTGCAAGGAAGCGATTGGCGGATATTCCTATATTTACAGTAAATCCTAGCTCATCCCGGATCTTCTCCCTTAATTCATCCGCAAACAGAACAGGAGAGCCATACATCAGTTCAAATCCGGTAAAGTCACAGAAGGCTTCATCTATAGAATACTGTTCCACATCAGGCGTAAAGCTGCTCAACAGGTTCATAAGGTCATTGCTCCGCCTTACGTATAAAGAATAATCCGGAGGCATTACAATAAGCCCCGGACATTTCTTTCTGGCATCTGTAACCGGTTCCCCGGTTATTATGCCGTATTTCTTGCTTGGGATAGATTTTGCCAGTACTATACCATGTCTGGTGGCCTGATTGCCTCCGATTATCGATGGGACTGTCCTTAAATCATAATCTATCTCGTTGTTCCACAGAAGGTCGCAGGCTGTCCAGGACAGAAATGCTGAATTGACGTCCACATGGAAGAATATCGGTTCACTCATATCATCCGCCTCATTTAATATGTATTACTCATCAAAAACGAACTGACGTTTGCACTATTATAATAGAACATCTGTGCGAACATATCAACCCCGGATGTTGAGTGAACGGTAAAACCGAACTTGTATCATCATGAGCCTGACCTTAAAATGGCAAAGGCCTGCTTCATATGATATAATTTTCTAAATATATAGTAACATCCTTTATACAGGCCTTTGTGGTTATGTCAGATTCATTTATTGCAGGCATCAGGTTGGGAGAAGATGCGGTTTTAGGTGTAAATTATAATAAGATACGATGTCGGTGTCTATGAAAGGAAAAAAGAAATGGATATTCAGTATTTGTTATGGCTTCAGGACATTAGAAATGCAACAGGCGGCATCTTCGATGAATTTTTCAATGCACTTTCAAAGTTCGCCGTGGATATCATGCCGTTTCTTCCGTTTATTGTTTTCTGGTGTGCGGATAAAAAGTGGGGATACCGTTTTATTACATCCTGGGGCATAGGCGAGCTGCTAAATGGGATCATCAAACTGACGGTATGTGCTTACAGGCCATGGATCCGTTCCGACCTTATTGAACCGGCAGGTGATTCCAAGGTTGCGGCAACAGGCTATTCATTCCCAAGCGGACATACAATGAACGCCACAATAACCTACGGCACAGCTTCGGTTTGGCAAAAAGGTAAAAGAAAATGGCTTTCCATACTGTGCGTTGTTCTTATTCTTCTGACAGGCTTTTCAAGGAATTTTCTTGGAGTACATACTCCTCAGGATGTAATAGTGGGAATGACCGAATCAATTCTTATAATCTGGATAGTGGGTTTAGTGCAGAAGAAAATTGAAGGAAATGAAAAACTTACGGATATACTGACACTGGCCGGTATCATCGCAGTCATACTGGCTTTGGTATATATCCTGTTAAAACCGTATCCCATGGATTATGTGGATGGGAAGCTTCTGGTAGATCCGAATAAAATGATGAATGATTCATTTAAGGCCTGCGGAGCTTTCTTAGGATTCATGATAGGAAGTTTTGTTGACAGACACTATCTTCACTATGAGATTCCGGCAGGAGCGCATGCATTGCCGATGCTTACGTGCATTGGTGCAGCGATCATGTATGCCTGGAAGGAATTATTCGCTCCGGCCACCATCGTTGCTGCATTAGGTAGCCATTGGGGCAATATGGCAGCCCGATTTATAATGGTTATCTTCGGAGTCTGTATATGGCCCTATGTAATTAAAAGGGAGTACAGAAAAGTGTAGACTTGAAAATGAATACATTCTGAATGAATGGAAAGAGATTGATTATGACAAAATCCGGCAGGAACTGATCCCGAAAGTCAGGGAAGCAGAGCAAAATAATGATGAGATTGCTTATGTTGCGGCACTTTATGAGCTTAAATATGAATTTCAT